>JBJDYD010000001.1:0-20748 GCA_051867015.1 Faecousia sp.
CGCGAGGAACGAGCGTTACGGATGCGGCGTACCCCTTGCGGGTAGTGTGCGCACCGGTCTCGCAATGACAAGAAAGGGTAACCCATCAGCGCTTTGTAGGACGATTATGTCCTCATCCTACAGCGTTTTTCAAACCATCTTCTTCAATTCAAACAAGGCGTTCATCGCCTCGATTGGGGTCATCGTCTCCACGGACATCGACTCCAACCGCTTGCGCAGGGCGTCGTTTTCCATGCTCATGATCGAGATTTGGTCATTCGCTGCGACCTCAACCGTCCGCACGGGCGCGCCACTCTCCAAATCGTGCAAAAGCTGCCGCGCGCGGGAGACGACCTTCTCCGGCAGCCCCGCTAACTTCGCAACCTCCACGCCGTAGGAGTCATCCGCCGCACCGGGAACGATCTTGCGCAAAAAGACGATATCCCCGCCGCGCTTCTTTACGGCGATATTATAATTCTTCACGCCGCCGATCTCGCGCTCGATATCGGTCAGCTCGTGGTAATGCGTCGCAAACAGCGTCTTTGCGCCGAGGCGCTTTTTGTCGGTGACATACTCCACCACCGCGCGGGCAATCGCCATGCCGTCAAAGGTGGAGGTGCCGCGCCCGATCTCGTCGAGGATCAGCAGGCTCCGCGCCGTGGCGTGGGCTAAAATCTCCGCAACCTCCGACATCTCAACCATAAAGGTGGATTTGCCCATCGAGAGGTCGTCCGACGCGCCGATACGGGTGAAAATGCGGTCCACAATGCCGATATGCGCGGACTTCGCCGGCACAAACGAGCCGATCTGCGCCATCAGCACAATCAGCGCGACCTGCCGCATATAGGTGGACTTGCCCGCCATATTGGGGCCCGTGATGATCGCGGTACGGTTCTCGCCGCAGTCGAGGACGGTGTCGTTCGGGACAAACAGGCTGGATTTCAGCACCTGCTCCACCACGGGATGCCGCCCCTCGCGAATGACGATCTCCTCCGAGACATCCACCTCGGGCTTGCAGTAATTCTGCCGCACGGCAAGCGCCGCGAAATTCGTCAGCACATCGAGACAGGCGATTGCCTGCGCCGTGCGCTGCACCCGCTCGGCTTGCAATGCCAAATGCTCCCGAATTTGGGTAAATAAGTCGTATTCGAGCGCCGTAATGCGATCCTTCGCCGTCAGGATGGTCGATTCCAGCTCCTTCAGCTCCGGCGTGATGTAGCGCTCCCCGTTTGCAAGGGTCTGCTTGCGGATATAGGTCTCGGGGACGAGGTCAACCTGTCCCTTCGCGACCTCGATATAGTAACCGAACACCCGGTTGTAGCCCACGCGCAGGTTCTTGATGCCGGTTTTCTCCTTCTCCTCCGCCTCAATGCGCGCCAAGGTGCCCTTGCCGCCGGAGACGATATCCCGCAGCTCGTCCAGCTCCTTGGAGTAGCCCGCCCGGATGATGCCGCCCTCGCGGACGGTAAAGGGCGGATTTTCTTCAATCGCGGCGGCGAGCAGCTTGCAAATATCCTGCAAGTCGTCGATCTCGTCCTGTACGACGCCGAGCATCGGACTTTGAAACTGCGCAAGCGCGGCTTTCAGTGCGGGCAGCGGCTCACAGCCGTATTGCAGGGATAACAGGTCACGCGCGTTCGCGGCACCGGTGACAATTCTTGCCATAACGCGCTCAAAATCGGACACGGTGCGCAGAAGCTCCTGCAAGCCGTCCCGCTCCGGCGTATTTTTCGTCAGCTCCTCCACCGCGTTTAGCCGCATGGAAATGCGTTTGGGGCTTAAGAGCGGCTTTTCCAGCCAGCTTCTGAGCATACGGCTGCCCATTGCGGTCTTGGTATGGTCGAGCACCCACAGAAGGCTGCCGCGCTTTTCGCCGCCGCGCAGCGTCTCGGTCAGCTCCAAGTTGCGCCGTGCGGAGAGGTCAAGCTCTAAAAAGCGCCCGTGGACATAGAATTCCAAATTGCGCACATGCGTCAGGCTGACCTTTTGCAGCTCCCGCAGCGTCCGCAACAGCGCGCCCGCGCTGCGCCACACTTCTTCATATTTTATCAGCCCGAGGGCTTCGAGGGATTTTCCGAATTGCGCCGTGACAAGCGCCGCCGTAGCGTCCGTCTCGAACAGCTCGTTTGCGCCCATATCCGCGCAGCAGTTCAAGCGTTCCCGCAGCGCCTCCGTCAGCGTCTCATCCTTCACCGCCGTGCCGCCCCGCAGCACCTCCGACGGCGCGAAACGCCCCAATTCGGAGATCACGCGATCCATCGCCTGCCCGCCCTCGGCAAAGGTTGCGTAGAACGCACCGGTGGAGACATCACAGAAGCTGAGGCCGTAACGCCCGTCGTTTCCGAACACGCAGGCAAAATAGTTGTTTCTGCTCTCGTCGAGCATGGAGCTTTCCACGACCGTGCCGGGCGTGACAATACGGGTGATATCCCGCTTGACCAAGCCCTTGGCGAGGGCGGGATCCTCCATCTGCTCACAGATGGCAACCTTGTAGCCCCGCTGCACGAGGCGCGCAATATAGGCCTCGGCGGAATGGTACGGCACGCCGCACATCGGCGTCTGCTCTGATTTTTCCTTGCCACGGTCGCGGGTGGTGAGCGTGAGATCCAGCTCCTTCGAGGCAAGCCGCGCGTCGTCGGCAAACATCTCATAGAAATCGCCCAGTCGGAAAAATAAGATGCAGTCCGGATGCTGCTCTTTGATCTCAAGGTACTGCCGCATCATCGGCGTCAGTTCCGCCATGCCGTGTTCCTCCGTTTCTAATCTATCTCGTAGGGCGGCTGATAGCCGCCCCTACGGCGTGAACCGCGAAATTTCTCGTAGGGGCGGCTATTAGCCGCCCGCGTGCAGGCACTTCATATTTCAGCGAACAGTGAACAATGAATGGTGAATAGCTTACGCACAGGCGTTCCTCTGTGTCATTGCGAGGGCGCCTGCGCCCGTGGCAATCTCGTGCAGGAACTACCGATTGCGTACAAACCTGTTCGTCCACACCATCTGCCAAGTAAAACACGCAAAATTCCAAATCCGTGCGAAGCACACCTCAGTCCTTCACCATTCACTCTTAGCCCTTAGCCAAAAAGTCTGCCCACAGGCACTTCAGGGATGCCGCGCGCGACAGCTCCCCACAGACAGCAACCTATTCACGATTCACTATTCACTATTCACTGTTCACTGTTCACTACTTCTTACAAAGCTTTCCTGTCAGGCTCCAGGTTGTGCAGCCGTCGATCAGGACATCTGCAAACTGCCCGATCAGCTCGTCGCCGCCTGCGAGTCGCACCAGTCTGCCGCCGTCGGTGCGGGCGGTCAGGTGTTCGCCGTCTCTGCCGTCGATCAGCACGCGCAGCGTCTTGCCGACATAGGCGCGGTGCTTTTCCTCGGAAATACCGTTCTGCACGGCGCAGAGCCGGTCGAAGCGGCGGTTCTTGTCCGCTTTTGTGAAAGGATCGGGCATCTTTGCCGCAGGCGTGCCCCCGCGAGGCGAGAAAATAAAGGTAAACAGCGCGTCATAGCGCACGCGCTCGATCAGGCGGATCGTGTCCTCAAATTCCTCCTCCGTCTCGCCGGGGAAGCCGACAATCACATCGCTCGTCAACACGAGATCGGGCATCAGGCTTCTGCCGTAATCGACGAGGCGCAGATACTGCTCCCTCGTATAATGCCGATTCATCTCCTTCAAAACGCGGTCGTTGCCCGACTGGAAGGGAAGGTGAAACTGCTTGCAGATTTTGGGGTATTTTGCAATCGTGTCAAAGAGCTTAAAGCTCGCGTCCTTCGGGTGGGAGGTCATAAAGCGCAGACGGAAATCGCCGTCCATCTCCGCGATATGCGCCATTAAATCGGCGAAATCGACACCGATCCCCAAATCCTTGCCGTAGGAGTTGACATTCTGCCCCAAAAGGGTGATCTCCTTATAGCCCGCCGCGATCAAATCCTCGCACTCGCGGTAAATCTCCTCCGGCATACGGCTGCGCTCCCGCCCGCGCACATAGGGCACAATGCAGTAGGAGCAGAAATTGTTGCACCCGTACATCACGCTGACCCACGCCTTGAGCCGGTTCGTCCGCGCAACGGGAAGCCCCTCGGCGATGGACCCCGCCGAATCCTCCACGGCAAAGACGCGCTTGCCTGTCTTGAGCACACGCAAAAGCAAGGCAGGGAACTCCCACAGGTGATGCGTCGAGAATACGCCGTCCACGTGGGGATAGGAGTGCTTAATGCGGTCAGAGACGGCAGGCTGCCCCATCATGCAGCCGCAGAGGAAGATTTTTTGCCTCGGATGGCGGCGCTTGGTGTGGACGAGTGCGCCGACGTTGCCGAACACGCGCTGCTCCGCGTGCTCCCGGATGGCGCAGGTGTTTAAGACAATGACATCCGCGCCCTCCTCGGTGTCCGTTAAGGCGTACCCCGCCTCCACGAGCATCCCGCGAATCCGCTCGGAATCCGCCTCGTTTTGCTGGCAGCCGTAGGTGTCCACAAACGCCAAAGGCGTGATGCCCTGCGCCGCCCAATATTCCCTGATCTCGCCGCAGATCGCGTTCTGCTGCCGAATCTCCTCCGGGGAGATCACCGTCGTTTTCGTTTCCAATGGGAGAGTCCTCCGAATGATACATTTTTACAGTATATTGTAGCATTTTTCTCGCCCCTTTGCAAGCGTTCGAACAGGAAAAACAAAAACTCCCAGCGTCAGGGGAATCATCCCTTGAAATACTAATATGTCTTTTGAGGAAAGCTTCCTTCGGTTTCCACACAAGGATACAAACTTTTTCGTTTTCATTTCCTTGAAACACTGTTATTTTTAACGGATCTGTGCTATAATTCTCTTATAGAGTGGAGGCGGTCTGTATGGAATTTATCAGCATTTCAAAGTTTGACCCGACATTATCATTGGATAAACTGCAGAATCTGACAGAGGGACAATACTTTGAACGCAAAAGTGAAAAAATTGCGACAAAGGACTTTGCACACCAACTTTCTGCCTTCGCCAACGCCAGCGGCGGTGTGATAGCAGTCGGTGTTGAGGACGATGGTACAATCACCGGTGTTACCGCGGAGCACGAAAATGATTTTCGCAAAGCAGCCATAGACCATCTTAGGTTTCCTCCTCATATGGAGATTGAAAAGGTGCTCTGTAATGACACAAGCGGAGCGCCTTGCAGTATTTTACTGTTTCATATTCGAGTCAGTCCGGATGAAATCATCTGTATGAAAAACGGAGATGCCTATCTCCGAATCGGTGATACATCACATAAGCTGACGCCTCAAGAGTTTACTGCGTTGGAGTATTCCCGTGGCATTAAAAGCTACGAATCCCGCATTATTCCCGATGCAACCATGGACGACTTAGACGAGAATCTGATACGGCAGTATGTTGAAATACTTGGACTCTCCGCAAGTACTGCACTTGATGTGCTGAAAGCTCGAGGGCTGCTGAAACGGGAAGCAGGAAACTGGAAATTAACAGTTGCCGCGATTCTTTTATTCGGACGACACCCTACTCAGTTTTTGCCATCTGCAAGAATCCGATTTCTTCGATATGAGGGGCTTTATGCCGGAGTCGGAATAAGCATGAATCTGATAAAGGATGTAACGATTGAAAAGCCTCTTAGTTTGGCTATCGCCGAAGGGCAACAACTTTTAAAGTCTCAAATGCGAGAATTCCAGCGGTTGGGGATGAACGGGAAGTTTGTTCGTGTGCCGGAGTATCCTGACTTTGCATGGCTGGAAGGACTTGTTAACGCAGTAACGCATCGCGATTATTCGATACAGGGCGATTATATTCGCATCACGATGTACGATGACCGAATTGAATTCCGCAGCCCGGGCAGACTACCCAGTATTGTTACTGTCGAAAACATTCAAAACACAAGGTTTTCCAGAAATCCCGTCATTGCGCGCGTACTCAGTGACTTTGGATGGGTGCGTGAACTGAATGAAGGCGTTAAAAGAATCTATGTGGATATGAACAATTTTTTTCTTGATCCTCCGGTGTTTTCTGAGCCAAATGGAAATACCGTGGAATTGGAGTTAAAGAATAATATAGCGGCGCGTTCTTTGCGAAATATCGAGTCCTGTGCAGCTATGTTAGAAAATATCTGGTCGAAACTGAGCGCCATAGATCGGCAGATCGTGTTTTATATTGCGAATATGGAGCGATGCACACCGAGCGAACTGACAACAATGCTCGGACGCACACGACCGACAGTATCAGGACATGTAAAGAAACTCATCGAACTGGGTATTGTTGAAGAACACAGTACAGCAGTAAACGATCCTACAAAGTATTACACCATACGACGGAAGTAAGGGTAGTAAATTTTCTTGTTTTACTTGAAATTTGCTTTGTACTACTTGAAAGTGAAAAAGTCTAAATATTGTTTCTTTTTTGAGGGAAAACAACAAGATATGGCCTATTTTCTTTTGTAGCGCAAATGCTACTTGAAAGTTTCCCTTGTTTACTTGAAAGTTTTTTACGAAGCTGCTGTCACTTTTGTCAAGCTCTGTCAACGCCCTGTTGCCGACTATTCTTTCTCGTTTTCCTTGAAATTCACTTCACGGTATGGATTATTGTTTTTTGCCCTTTATTTTGCCACGATACGGCTGCTACCCCACCGGAAGCAGTCGTTTCTTCTGCTTATTTTTGTAGCCGGTGCCATTTTGCACCAGCTACCTCTTTCCGTGACTTTTTACCAATCCCATCTTTTCTATTCCGTTTTGTCAAAATCCTCAACATGAAGCACCGGCGGACAGGCATCGGCGTGCCCCATTACTCTGCGCTTGTCTCATACTTTGTTGAATTGGTCGATGAACCCCTGTTTGCGTGCCACGGCGACGGGTACCGTGACACTTTTTTCATTCCATGACTTCCCCATGAATACGTACCCTGCCTTCGTCGGGACACAATGCATCAAAGCATTTCTCTTTGCTATTCCCGTAGTCCAATGTCGCGCCGTTTTGCAGCGCGTATACAGACGGGTATATGTTATTCCAAAGCTCATGACAAATCGGCGGGCAGAGATCCTCAACAACAAAAGTATCCCCCGCCTTCAAATATCCGCACCTGCAGCGGCTCTCAGTGACCGTCAGCAAAACCTTGCTCATTTCAGTAATATTCCTCCTTTCTCCGCAGAACCCGAGGAAAAATCCTCTCCCCAAACTGTGTCAAGGAACCCGTCCCCTTGATACACGTTATTTCCGTTGTACGCTGATGCATCAAGACTTTGCTTTTACGATGCGACTTTTTTCGAACTGCGGCACTTCGCCGTAGGGCGTGACGACTCGGCGCGCCGTGCAGAACCGCTACTGTGTACAAATTTGCTTACTCTCCCTGTCTCCCGCTTCGCGGACGGCACGCCGGGTCGTCGTGCCCTACGGGAGGAATTACAGTTCGAATGCCTGCTCCGCCAATTTCAGTGTTTCTTCTATGCTCCTGTTATCATCTCTGACGATGACAGAGAAACCGGCGTTATAAAAAGCCTCATATCGCTCCTTGGAATTGATCCGGCGCAGACATTCTCGGAAATTCTCCATCGCCGCTTGGGGATCATCCTCCCGCAAAAGCAATTGGTATAAAAACTGCTTTTCTCTGTCCGGTCTGTCAAAGAAACGGCTGACGGAAATGTTCGGATCAGCCAGCATAATCAGCACATGCTTGTCATCGGAAATTTCACGAAGCATCTCCACCGGGATGTTGGTGTCAACGAAGATTTTTCGCTCGCTTTGGCTCAATTTCTCCAAAATTTTCAATTCCAGCGCGGCACATTCCATGGTTACTCCATCGACCCACGCCTCGTACTCGTCCGGTGTCCGCCGAATAAAATCGCTCCAGTTCTGCAGATCACGGGTGTACGTCAGATTTGGAAATTCTTTTGCGTCCAAGTCTGCAACCATGCAGTCATGGTAGTTTTCTTCGCAGGCGATACCACCGTATTTTTCCGCCAACAGCTTCACCATGGTAGACTTCCCGGCATATGCCGTGCCGTTGATAAAATAAACATTTGTAAATCTCATCGTTGTCTCCTATGTCAGAGCATCCCAAAGTATCTTATTTGCTTCTCAAATTACGTTTCCTTTTTCACTGTGGCTGTCTGTATTAAGGAATTCGTCCCCTCCGACGCAATACGCTCTCCTTTGCTGCCTGTCTTATTGTCGGGATAATAAGCACACCGTTTCAATATGGGCGCAGCGGGGGAAGAGGTCTATGGCTTCGGCGCGTTTTAGTTGATAGCCGTGTTCTTCAAGGAAGCGAATATCTCGGGCGAGGGTTGCCGGATCGCAGGAGACGTAGACGAGGCGGGAGGGGGACATTTGGGCGACGGCTTCTATGACATCGGCGGACAAGCCCTTGCGCGGGGGGTCAACGACGATGACGTCGGGCAGCTCGTTCTCCTGCGCGAGTTTTTTTGCCGCCTCCCCTGCGTCCGCGCAGAAAAAGCGGGCGTTTTTGATGCCGTTGCGGCGGGCGTTTTCCTTTGCGTCTTGGATTGCCGCCTCGATCAGCTCGACGCCGATGACGCTTTTGGCGTGTTTGGCAAGGCAGAGCGTGATCGTCCCCGTGCCGCAGTAGAGGTCGAGGACGCGCTCCTCCCCGTGCAGGTCGGCAGCTTCGAGGGCTTTTTCATAGAGCTTTTCCGCCTGCGTGCGGTTGACCTGATAGAACGAGCGCGGCGAAATGCGGAAGCACAGACCGCAGAGGACGTCCTCAATCGCGTCCTTTCCCCACAAAATACGCGTGCTGTCTCCGAGGACGGCGTTGCCCCGGCGCGGATTGACATTCACCGCAACCGACGCAAGTCCTTGCACAGTTTCTTGGAGGAGCGACAACAGCAGCTCCGTTTTCGGGATCTCGTCGCGGGTGACAACGAGGCAGACCATCACCTGTCCCGTTGCTTCGGCGTGGCGGACAAAGATATGACGCAAAAGTCCGGTATGCGCGGTTTCGTCATACGCGCTGACCTTCGCCTGCTTCGCCCATGCAAGAACGGCGGCAACGGCGCGGTCGGCGCATTCGGGCAGGATCAAGCAGCGGTCAATCGGCACGACCTCATGCGTTCCCTTTCTGTAAAAGCCCGCAACAATTCCCTTTTTTCCTGCTGCAACGGGATAGAGGGCTTTATTGCGGTAGCCCTCGCAGGTCGGCGCCGGTGTAATCGGCAGGTCGGTCAGGTTCTGTCCGCCGATTCGATTCAAAGCGTCGAGCACGCGCTGCTTCTTAATCTTTGTCTCGGCTTCATAGGTCAGGTGCCAGAATTCGCAGCCGCCGCACTGCTTCGCGTAAGGACAGCGGCGATTGATCCGTTCCGGCGAACGGCAGAGAATTTTTTCAATTTTCCCGTGCGCTGCGTTCTTTCCGACGTGGGTAATGCGCAGCTCGTATTCCTCGTCAGGCGCGGCATTCGGCACAAAGACCGCGCAGCCTTCCACGCGGCATACGCCGAGTCCTTCACTGGTAAAACCGGTGACCTCCGCGCGGTAGATTTCGTTTTTCTTCATGGCAGTTTTTCCTTTGTTTCACGTGAAACATTCGTTTTTGGTTTTATCCGCGCCGCAAATTCAGACTTGGCAGACACGGCGTTATCTGTTATTATTGTACCATACTCTTCAGCGTTCGTAAATCCGAAATCGGAGGAATTTTATGCTGACCTATGAATACTGCACCCTCTGTCCGCGCCGATGCGGGGTGAACCGCTTAAAGGGAGAGCGCGGCTTTTGCCAAATGCCTGCGGAACCAACGCTTGCACGGGCGATGCTGCATTACGGTGAGGAGCCGACGATCAGCGGGAAAAGCGGTACCGGTGCGGTCTTTTTCAGTGGCTGCACAATGCGCTGCTCCTTTTGCCAAAACGCCGAAATCTCTGTCGGTGGCCGCGGCATTGCCATATCTCCCGAACATCTAAGAGAGATTTTTGAACAATTGATCGAGGAAGGTGCGGAGACAATTGACCTCGTCACGCCGACGCATTTTTTGCCTTCCATTCTCCCTGCCCTCACGCCGAAGCTTCCTGTGCCGCTCGTGATGAACTGCGGCGGCTATGAGCGGGTTGAAACGCTGCGGGAGCTGGATGGGAAAGTTGACGTCTATCTGCCCGATCTCAAATATGCCGATAACAAGCTTGCGGCAGAGCTGTCCCGCGCGCCGGATTATTTTGAAACAGCAACCGCGGCGATATTAGAGATGTACCGTCAGACCGGCGGTATAGTCATTGAGAATGGAATTCTGCGGCGCGGCGTTCTGATCCGCCATTTGGTCTTGCCCGGGTATTTGGAGAATACGCTGCGCGTGATAGAATGGGTTGCGGAGGCGTTTCCTAAAAAGGATATCTTATTTTCTCTGATGAGTCAGTATGTGCCGATGGGAGCGCAAAAACCTCCGCTCGACCGCAGACTGACACAAGAGGAATATGACGGCGCTGTTTCATGGATGGAGCTTTGCGGCGTGTCAAACGGCTACACACAGGAGTTTTCATCCGCCACAACGGAATTTCTGCCTGAGTTTAATTTTAACGGCATTTTTTAAAACAAATGTTTGCAATTCATTTTTCGCTGTGCTATACTATATAAGGATAAACGAATGATTTAAAAAGTTATCGTTTTTCAGGGAGATGAAACAATGGGACGCAAAAGTACAAAGCGGGAAGAAATCCTTGCGTATTTAAGAGAATATACCGTGCAAAACGGCTACCCGCCGACGGTGCGGGAGATCATGCAGGCGGTGGGACTGCGTTCTACCGCGTCGGTGCATTATCATCTCTCCGAGTTAGACCGTCTTGGGGAGATATCCGTTGACGGCTCAAAGAACCGCGCCATTTCGGTATCCGCGCCGCAGGGCGTGCCGATTGTCGGCGTTGTCACGGCAGGTCAGCCGATCCTTGCCGTGGAAAATATCGAAGGATATCTCCCATGGAACGCGGAGGAGGGCTGTTTCGCGCTTCGGGTGCGCGGGGATTCCATGATCGAGGCAGGAATTCTCGACGGCGACAAGGTGATTGTACGCGCACAGCAAACCGCTGACCACGGCGACATCGTAGTGGCGCTGCTCGGCGACGAGGCGACCGTGAAACGGCTCCGCAGAAAAAACGGCGAGGTTTGGCTCATGCCGGAAAATCCCGCCTATTCCCCCATTGACGGGCGTGATGCCATGATCTTAGGCAAGGTTCGCGCGGTCATCCGAGAATACTGAGCTTTTTCATTCCTATGTTTCACGTGAAACATAGGAATTTTAATTTTTATATTTTTAGGGGAAACAGTTGCAAAACCGATTTGACTGTGCTATGATTAAAAGAAGCGAAAAGAACAAAAAGGAGGCGGCGCAATGGGCAAGATCATCGCGATCGTCAACCAAAAGGGCGGCGTCGGGAAAACAACGAGCGCCGTGAACCTGACCGCAGCGCTTGCCGCCTCAGGGGCGCGCGTGTTGCTGTGCGATTTTGACCCGCAGGCAAACGCAACCTCGGGACTCGGCATTGAAAAGCGTCAGGTCACGAACGGCGCTTACGAGATGGTGATCGGAGGCGTTATGCCGGAGAAATGTGTCGTCAAGACAGATTTCGGGGATGTCATTCCCTCGACCGCGGCACTGGCAGGTGCCTCCGTGGAGTTAATTTCTCTCGAAAAGCGCGAATATCGGCTGAAAACACAGCTTGACGCGCTGCGCTATGCCTATGATTATATTTTCATCGACTGTCCGCCGTCCCTCGAGCTGCTCACGCTCAATGCGCTGTGCGCGGCAGACAGCATTCTGATCCCTGTACAGTGCGAGTATTACGCACTCGAAGGCTTATCCGATTTAATGTCTACCCTTCGTGCCATCAAGCGGCGGTTGAACCCGAAGTTGGAGATCTTCGGCGTGCTGCTGACGATGTTTGACGGGCGCACGAATTTTTCAAATCAGGTTGCGCAGGAGGTGCGCCGTCACTTCCCCGGCAAGGTGTTTGCCGCAGTCATCCCGCGAAATGTGCGGCTCGCCGAAGCGCCGAGTCACGGTTTGCCGGTAACCGCTTATGACAAAAGCTCACGCGGCGCGGTCGCATACCTCAGCGTAGCGGAGGAGATTATGAAGCGGGAGGGCGCGTTTACGCGATAGGAGGAACCTAAATGGCAACAAAGCAACGGGGGCTTGGTAAAGGTCTCGGCGCACTGATCGACGACTTTTCCGCAGCGCCCGCATCAGATACCATCACATCACTGCCCCTGCAAAAGGTCGAGCCGAACCCGAACCAGCCCCGCAGAAGCTTTGACGAGGAGGAACTGCAAGCGCTGGCCGACTCCATTGCGGAGCATGGCATCCTGCAGCCCCTTGCGGTGCGTGCGCTGGACGGCGGCTTTTATCAGATTATCGCCGGTGAACGCCGTTGGAGAGCGGCACGGATGGCGGGTTTGGAGGAAGTGCCGGTCGTCGTCCTGGAAGCGGATGACAGAACGGTAATGGAGCTTGCGCTCATCGAAAATTTACAGCGGCAGGATCTCAACCCGATGGAAGAGGCAGAGGGCTACCGCGTCTTAATGGAGGAATACGGTCTGACGCAGGAGCAGGCGGCATCGCGCGTGGGAAAATCACGCCCGGCGGTGACAAATGCGCTGCGCCTGCTTGCGCTGCCCGACGAGGTGCGCGAGCTGGTAGAGAACGGAACCCTCTCCGCAGGGCACGCCCGCGCGGTGCTGTCCCTGCCAAACGAGCGTCTGCAAAAGGCAGCGGCGCAAAAAATCATCGCGCTGCGGCTGTCCGTGCGGCAAGCAGAAGCCATGTGCAAGCGAATGGCAGCAGAGGAGAAGCCGCAAAAAGCAAAGCCCGCTCCGACCGTCGATTATGTCGGTGAATGTGAAAAAGCACTGACAAAGCAGCTTGGGCGGCGCGTAAAAATCGTCAGCGGCAAGCGCAAGGGGCGTTTTGAGCTGGAGTTTTACGGCGAGGACGATCTGCAGCGCCTGTATGACGCACTGTTGGCATTGCCGCGCACGGAGGAAGCAAATGTCTGAACAAGAGCAAAAAATCAAGGAAACCGAAGAAGCGCCGCTCTCCTCCCAAAAGAAGCGTGCTATATTAGAATACTTAGGCATTATGTTTGCGGTCGCCTTTTTGCTGGTAGCGCTCTCGCTGCTGGTGAAGGTACATACCATGCAGGACGATTTAGACGCGGCAAACAGCGGCGCGCGAGAAAACATCGAAGAGATGGAAAATGCGCTGGAGACAGCGCAGAGCGAAAATGAGCAGCTGCGCGCCGAGCTGGACACGACGGTGCGCAGCGCAAAGGCTGCCGAGCTTTTGGCGCTGGCGCAAAACGCGTGGCAGACCCAAAACACGGTTTCCTTCCACGGCTATATGGCAGAACTGGAGGGCTATGCCGACGCGCTCTCTGACGAGACGGCGCAGCTCTATGACGCTCTGCTGGACAAGCTGCCCTGAGACAGCCGAGCCTTTCGTTAGCATTTTTGTTACAGATATTATTTCATTTGAGGTGGAAAACATGCTGGATATCAAGCGAATCAAGGACAATCCCGAGGCAGTCAAGGCAGGTCTTCGGGCAAAGGAGGTCGACTGCGACGCGCAGATTGATCGTATTTTGGAGCTGGACGCAAAACGTCGCGCGCTGATTCTCGAAACGGAGACGGACAAAGCGGAGCAGAACCGCGTCTCGAAGGAAATCCCGATGAAGAAAAAGGCAGGCGAGGACGTCGCGCCGATCTTCAAGCGCATGGCGGAGCTGAAGGCGCAGATTGCGGAAAACGACAAAGCGCTCACGGAGGTTGAGGCGGAATACCGCACGCTGATGCTCTCTCTTCCCAATCTCCCCGACCCCGATCTCAAGCCGGGCGGCAAGGAGAATAACGAGCCGCTGCGCTACAGCGGCGAGCCGCACAAGTTTGATTTTGAACCGAAGCACCACGTTGACCTCTGCACCGATCTCGGTCTGATCGACTATGAGCGCGGCACACGGCTGGCAGGCTCCGGCTTTTGGATCTACCGCGGACTGGGCGCGCAGCTGGAATGGGCGCTGCTCAACTATTTCATCGACTGCCACCTGCGCGATGGATACGAGATGGTCATCCTGCCGCATATGCTCGAGTACCAATGCGGCGAGACGGCGGGACAGTTCCCGAAATTTGCCGACGAGGTCTATAAGATCGAAAACCCGACGGATGATCGGATGCACTTTATGCTCCCGACCGCCGAGACAGCGCTCGCCTCGCTGCATCGCGGAGAAATTCTGACAGAGGCGGAGCTGCCGCATAAGCTCTTTGCCTATACGCCCTGCTTCCGCCGCGAGGCAGGCTCGCACCGCGCCGACGAGCGCGGCATGGTGCGCGGGCATCAGTTCAACAAGGTGGAGATGTTCCAGTATACCCTGCCCGAGAAGTCCGACGAGGCGTTTGAGGAGCTGGTCGGCAAGGCGGAGGCGATTGTGCGCGATCTCGGCTTCCACTTCCGCACCGTCAAGCTCGCCGCAGGCGACTGCTCGGCGTCCATGGCGCGTACCTACGACATTGAAATTCAGATCCCGTCCATGAACGGCTATAAGGAGGTCTCCTCGGTTTCGAACGCCCGGGACTATCAGGCACGGCGCGGTAATATCCGCTTCCGCCGCGAGGCGACGGGCAAGACCGAGTTTGTCCACACCTTGAACGGCTCCGGTTTGGCAACCTCTCGTATTTTCCCGGCGATGGTCGAGCAGAACCAGCGCGCTGACGGTTCGGTTGTTGTGCCGGAGGTGCTGCGCAAGTACCTTGGCGGACTGGAGATCATTCAAAAGTAAACGCAGTTCACAACGGTGAGCTTCGATCAGCTCACCGA
Organism: Faecousia sp.; assembly: GCA_051867015.1. Lineage (GTDB taxonomy): Bacteria > Bacillota > Clostridia > Oscillospirales > Oscillospiraceae > JAZOXB01. Next base: position 14,771 of record JBJDYD010000001.1, read on the forward strand.
AGCATTTTGTGATACCCCAAAATTTGAAAGAAAGGAGATAAGCTATGGCAAAGAAGCGCAGCAAATTTCTAAAGGAATTCAAGGAATTCGCCGTGAAGGGCAATATGTTCGACATGGCAATCGGCGTAATCATCGGCGGTGTGTTCAAGGATCTTGTCACCTCCTTCACCAACAATATCATTATGCCGATCATCTCAATCTTCACGGGCAGCATAGACTTCTCAAGCTGGAAGATCCGCCTACCATCTCTCTTTGGGGAAAAGCTTAATCCCGAGACCGGTGAGGTCATTGAGAACTACCTATGCTTTGGTGATTTTCTGTCCGCCGTGATCAGCTTCCTGATCCTCGCATTTGTCATCTTTATGATGGTCAAAGGCATGAACCGCCTGCGCGAGCTGGGCAAAAAGAAAGAGGAAGAAGCGCCCGCGCCTCCGCCCGAACCGAGCAATGAGGAAAAGCTTCTCACCGAGATCCGCGACCTGCTGAAAAAATAAGCGGAAACCGCATATGGAAAAAATGCCGCCAACCCACGCTGTCGCGTAGGCTTTGCGGCATTTTTTGTTTTGCCGTGAAACGTTTCCACAAAAAGGGGATGCATAAGCTCGAAAGAATATCCACGAACGATCGGAGAGACTGTCACGTTTTGTCGTATGACGAATTTCGTCGAGCAATGTCAAAAAGAAATTACTTATTTTTGATGAAAATTCCTTGCAAAACATCGAATGGTATGCTAAATTATTATTACCGTATGGAACACGGAAACTCTATTGGAGGAGGAAGGAGAGTTTATGGAAAAACTGTATCGCGTTCTGCTTGCAAACAGTAGCGAAGAATATACAGAGAAACTCGCCACCGTTTTAAAGCAGTCCGAACGGTACGCTGTCGTCGGGACGGCAAACGACGGTACCCGCGCAATGGAACTTCTGCGGTCGACAAAGCCGGAGTTTCTCGTCGTAGACATGATGCTGCCGCAGGCGGATGGGATTGCGGTAGTCAAAGCTGCCAACGCATTGGAGAAGAAACCAACCGCATTAATTCTCGCAGATTTTATGACGGAGTTTGTCTCGAATTTGCTGGTATCTCTCGGCGTGCAGTATGTACTGCTCAAGCCCTGCACCTGCCGTGCCGTCCTGGAGCGGCTCGATGAAATGCGGGACAGTCTCATCCCGCACAGCCCCGGTACGCGCAACAGAGAGGCAAGCATCGAAGCAATGGTCACCTCAATGATCCATGAAATCGGCGTCCCCGCGCACATCAAAGGCTATCAGTATCTGCGCGAAGCGATCATTATTGCGGTGAACAACATGGATGTGATCAATGCGATCACAAAGGTTCTCTACCCGCAGGTAGCGAAGACCTTTGCGACCACGCCCTCACGGGTAGAGCGTGCGATCCGCCATGCCATTGAAGTCGCGTGGGATCGCGGCGATTTGGAGACGCTGCAGCGGTTCTTCGGCTACACGGTGTCAAACACCAAGGGAAAGCCGACAAATTCGGAATTCATCGCGCTCATTGCGGACAAGCTGCAATTGCAGCTTAAAAACATGGAGCCCGCTGCGATGTAATGGGGAACACGCCCCGCAATACAGGGAGGAAAGGCGCGTGCCGCGAAACAGAGAAACTTTCGCGGCACGTGCATATTTTTTTATGTCTGTATTGGCAGGCGGCACGGAGAAACGAGTCTCTACGCAATAGGTACTTCCTGCATGAGATCGCCACGCCTCGTTCCTCGGCTCGCAATGACATGAGCGGAAAGCCTTCACGTTTTTAATCCGCGCGGAGCGCTCCTACGCTATTCACTATTCTCTATTCACCATTCACTATTCTCTAAGTCCCTGCATCGGCATGTCGGGGATGCCGGAGAGCACGGATTCCCGCAGAGCGGGCGCTACCTGCCATCTCATTTCTCCTCGATACCGAAATGTTCGCTGACATTCTTCTTTTTGGCGCGGATGCGCACGGTATGCGCGGTGACCCAAGCGTTCTCCAAGCCGTCCACCATCAGCGCGATACCAACCGTTGCGACATAGCGCATCAGCTCAGCGATGGTGGAACCGACCGCGAAGCCGCCCACGCCGCACAGGAGCAGCGCCGTCACAAACAGCGCGACCCAGCTTTTCATGCCGAAGCGTCTGGCGTCAAAGCTCATTTGCAGCTTCAAAAGCGCGTCCAGCGTGACATAGACCGAGATCAGCAGCGGAAGCGCGTCAAATACGCGTTCGGGCAGCAGCGCAATCAGAAGCGTCAGCAGCTCACAATAGACGCCGATGGCAAAATCAAACTGGAATGCCAAACGGTAGAGGTCATTGGAAAAATAGCCGAAAATCTTCGCCCCACCCGTCAAGCCGAACAAAACGCCGAGCAAAATGCGCTGCGCAGTGGTCGTGCCGAGGTTTGGAATCAGCAGCAGCAACAGCCCGGCAATAAACATCAGCGCTGCGGAAATCACATTCAATATCTTAGCACTTGTTACGATCCCATAGTGTTGTTTCATAGCAGTTCCTCCTTGCCCATCGGATGGGCGGCGCAGTATTCCAATGCTTGCCGGATCGCGCCGTCAAAGCCCCGCGCAACCCGGCGCAGTCTCGCGCGCATCAGCGGCGCGTCGGGTCCCGTAAGGGATTGCTCGATCAGTCCGTAAACGGCATAACAGCAAGTGTCGCAAATCAGGCGGCGGTCGTCGGCGGTGATCAGCAAGCCCTGCATACTGTCGTCGATATAGCGGTCAATTACCGCGCTCAGAACCTTATGCAGATATTGGCGCATCGCCTCCCGCTTGCGGGAGAAGAAGATGTGCCTGCCCATCTGCGGCGTTTCGCAGACACTCTCGAGCAGCTTGAGCAGCAGCGCATCCCAAGTGCTGTCTGCGGGAAGCGTTTCAACGGCCGTTTGCAGCTGCGTGTCAAGATAATCGTCAAACAGGTCGTAGATATCCTCATAATGATAGTAAAAGGTATTCCGCGTCAGTCCGCAATCCTCGACAATATCGCGGACGGTGATCTTATCCAGAGATTTTGCCAGCAAAAGTGTCCGAAAGGACGCCTGAATCGTCTGTTTGGTATCGGATTTCAAGCCTGCCGCCTCCTTTGTAAGCTCCGTTCCGTCCGCCGCCGCTTTGGGGCATGAAGCCCTTGGTTAAGTAAAGATAGTGTATCATATCGCAGCGGAATTTGCAACCTGCTCCGAAGCCCTCCTCTGTGGTTTTTGAAACGATACACGTAATTTCTATTGACAATTACAGGTTATACTGCTATAATTACTCCATTCTACAACAAAAGAAAGGATAAAATGATGAAAATCACGAAGAGAATCGCCGCTCTATTGCTGGTTCTTGTTTTAGCGCTGTCGCTTGTTGCCTGCGGTAATAAAGAAGAGACGAAGCTTCTCGGTACATGGCAGACCGAGTTTGATCTCACGGAGGCATTGAGCGAGGCTTTGACGGAAAGCAGCGGGATGGATGCCGCCTACCTTCCGACGGATACCACGGTGTCCATAACGCTTACATTGACCTTCGCAGAGGAGAAAGCCTGCACGATAGCGGCGGCGCTCGATAAGAACGCCTTCAACGCATACATCGCATCGCTTTCGGACGGTTTGGTCGAGATGCTATACCAAAACGGCGAGGATGCGGGTGTTGACCGCGAGACCTTTGCCTCCATTTTTGAATCGCAGTATGGCACGGACATCAAGAGCTACGTTGATACGATGCTGCAAGAGTACGATGCCGACACAGTGCTTGGCGACGTAGATTTCACGGAAGATGGCTATTGGAAGACGGAAGACGGCAAGCTCTATTTCTCCGATGAGAAGGACTTCTCCGGCGACGACACTGACGAAATCCCCTATCACTTTGACGGCGAAACGCTGATCTTTGACTCTATCACGACGAAGGACGACTCGTTTTCGCAGCTTGAGGAGCTTGGCTTAGAGCTGCCTTGGTCTTTCACGAAAAAATAAGCTTTCTGACAGGCTCCCCCTCTCGCAAGAAAGAGGGGGAGTTGAATTTTTTAGTTGCTTGCGGCGGAAAGCTGTGATAAACTATAAGCAATAGAAACGCAAAGAATTCTCCGGAGGTGAGCCTATGCCCGTGCATACCGTTTCTGATCTCTTCTCCGCATCACCGTTTTTTCTGCCCTTGCTGCTCCTCTGCGCGGTGCTGCTGAGTTTGTCTATCCCTGCGTATTACTATGCGATACGGCCGCGCCGCGGAACAACCGAATGGATCAAACGGTTAGAGCCGACGCATTTTACCCCCTTGCGGATTCATAGCCCGGGTTGGACGGACATAGCTTGGGCGCTGCTCACCGCTGTCTGCGCCGCCGCGCTCCGGTTTGCCTACTATTTCTTCTCCCTGAAGCTGCACCGAAAGAGCAATGCAATGCAGCTTCTCTCGTCCTATATGCCCCATCTGGCACGGCTGGTGCTTCTCAGCGTATTTTCGGCGCTTGCGCTGTATCTGCTGCTGCGGACGATGTTCGGCGGGAAGCAGCTGCCCGCGCTGCTCTGCGCAATACTGGCAGGCTTTACGCAAAATACCGCCGTGGCTTCCACCGCGCTGCTCTTTGCTTCGGTGCTTTGCCTGTACGCATGGATGTCCGCGCCCTATGACGCGCCGCTGTTTTTCCACGCGTTTTGGCTGCTCGCCTCCGGTCTGCTCTATGCTTTGGCGCTGCTGCTGTGTGGGCGGGCCGCATGGCTCGCGCCATGGTACCTCGGCGCCTATATTGTCACGCAGGTGCTGCGCTGGCGCGGGGGGAATCGTGAGCAACGCATCAAAAAGCTCGGCGCCTCCCTGATGTTAACGCTTCTCGCCTTTCTTTTCGCAACACTCCTGCTGTGGCTGCTCTACTGTCTCCTTTCGCACCGTATAGAAGGCTCTCCCATGGAGCTGCTGCGCTCCTTCCGCTTCTATCGGGAGATGCTGCCGACCTTCGGGAAAAAGCTTGCCTCCCTGTTCCGCGGCGGTTCACTGCTGAGAAGGGTAAGACTCGAAGACGGCTTTGTGTTCCTTGCCGGGCTGGCGTCCCTGATTCCCCTGCTTCACGGCACGCTCAAGCTGCGCGACACGCGTTGCCTGTTGATTCTCTGCCTTCTGCCGTTCTGCCTGTGCGCATGGCTGCTGGGCGGTGCCTATCTGCTGCCGATTCCGCTGCTGCTCTCCCTCGGCAGGCTTTGGCAGACCTATACCGAACGCGGGCATTCGGCATATGCCGTCGGTTTCTTCTGCGCCGTTTGCCTGTGCTTTCTCGCAAAACTTATTTTGATCTGATCATTTGGAGGTTTGAAACATGAAAATTTCAATCGCTTGCGATCACGGCGGCTTAGAACTGAAGGAACTGGTCAAGGCGCATCTGATCGAACGCGGCTTTGAGGTCCGCGATTTCGGCACGCATACCAAGGAAAGCTGCGACTACCCCGATTTTGCCCGTCCCGCTGCCGAAGCGGTCGCCTCGGGCGAATGTGAGCGCGGCATCGTCATTTGCACAACGGGCATCGGTGTGTCCATTGTGGCGAATAAGGTCAAGGGCATTCGCTGCGCCCTGCTGACAGACACGATTGCCGCCGCCGCCACGCGCCACCATAACGACACCAATATGATGGCGCTCGGTCAGAATCTCGTCGCGCCGTATATGGCATTGCAGATCGTCGATATTTGGCTGGATACCCCCTATGACGGCGGCCGCCACCAGCGCCGCATCGACAAAATGATGTCAATCGAAGAAGCCTGAGCTCCCAAACAACACGACCCACCCCGTCCGGGTGGGTCGTGTGATTTTATGAAAAAAGAGCGTGCGTTGAACAAGCCGGCAATGTAGGCCCGGGACATGTCCACTAAGACCGTGTAAGCGGCAGACAGTACATACAAATAAATCTGTACGCACTCGGTAGTTCCTGCATGCGGGCGAATACTATCCGCCCCTACTAGCCTGTAACGCTTAAAACTGTAGGTAGCCCGTAGGGCACGACGACTCGGCGTG
>JBJDYD010000002.1:0-20454 GCA_051867015.1 Faecousia sp.
CCATAGTGAAAGAGGTAGCTGTGAATTTTAAAGAACTATCCAAAGTCGGCTCTGCGGGTCCTTCATTGGCACCGCAGACGCAGGTGCCGTCGACAAAGGTGTGGTCTTCGACTAAGCTGTAATCGCAATTTTCGCAGCCAACGGTATGCGTGCCGTCGCCGTTATCGGTGTAGGTGTAGCTGTGACCGGTTGCGGAAATGGTCGGGATAGCATCAATCGCCGTCGTGCCTTCCGCATCGGCGAAGAGAGCGCCGCACACGGAGCACTTGTAGTAGGCGTCATTGCCATCGGTCGTGCAGGTTGCAGGAACCGCTTCAACCAGCTCAATGGTGTGGCCGGCTGCGGAAACGGTCGGGATAGCATCGAGCGCCGTGTTGCCCTCCGCATCGGCGAAGAGAGCGCCGCACACGGAGCACTTGTAGTAGGCGTCATTGCCATCGGTCGTGCAGGTTGCAGGAACCGCTTCAACCAGTTCAAGCGTATGACCGGTTGCAGGAATTTCAGTGGCAGCCACAAGCTCGGTGCCGCACCAAGAGCACTTCGTAGCGCCCGTGGAACCGGCAGTGGTGCAGGTAGCATCCTTAGCACCGGAGACATAAGTCTTATCGTGGTCGCAAGCCTTGTAGAAGAAATAGAGTTCAGTGCCGGATGCTTCGTTAACACCAAAGCTGCCGTCAGCAAAGGTCAGGTATCTGGTGTTGACGGTGCTGAGCATCGTGAACGTGTTCTCCGCAGTACCGGCGGTAAAGGTGAATACACCGTTCTGAGCGCCGGTGGTGACGCGAATCTTAGAGTTGTTCAGGTGCAGGCACTTGCCGGCATTCGACTCATAGAATCCAACACCGGTGTGCTCGACACTGTTACTGGTGTAGGAGCTGTCGCGTCCGCCGAAGATAACGTCTTCATCGGGGTTGTAAAGCACATTGTTGCTGACAAGGACTTCCTTGCCCGCGGATGTTGCAGCGTTAACGTCAGCCGTCGTCAATGCATACCACTTATCAGCAGTGGTGTCATGCGCAACGATGACATACTTGTTGCCCGCAGCAGGCGCAGTAGTGGAGAGTGCCCATGCATCATTCACGACCTCTGCACCGCAGACATCGCAAAGATTGTCGAGATTCGCATCCGTATGACCGGTGGCAGGAACGACTTCGGTATAGGTGTCGCCGCAGACAGAGCAGACATAGGTTCTGGATCCATCCTCTGTGCAGGTTGCACCAACCTCTGCGGTAACTGCATAGTTATGACCGGTAGCAATCACCGTGGTCGTGTAAGTATCGCCGCAGAGGGAGCAAGTGAAGGTAGATACGCCGTCAGTGGTGCAGTCCGGTTCGGAAACGACCGTCTCAACATAGGTATGCTCGCAGAAAAGCTCGACATTGGTCTTGAAGAACTTCAGTTCAAATGCAGTGCCAAAGCTGGAGGAGCCGTAGGTCTGCCACTTGCCGCCGTAGTACTCCAAAGCCTTGGAAACGCCGGTGTTCTTCAGATACATGCCGTCGATCAACTGCCAGACAGAGTAGTCCGTCTCGCCCTCGGCGGGAAGGGTCGCGCTGTTGGTAAAGGAGCCATAGGAATTGCTTTGGAAATAGACGCCGTCAGCGGTCTTAAAACGATAGGTGCCGGCTTCGGCATCGACTACCTCAACCGTCCAAACAACGGTCTCAGGCGCCGCGCGCATCACATAGCTGCCGCAGTCAACAGCTGCCAAGCCATCAAGATTGTAGCCATTGGGGGTATTGGTCAGCGTCATATTGCTGGCGGGATTGTAGACGATAACAGTATCGCCGTCTGCAAGAGCAGCAGTCAGTTGACCCTTGATGCAAGCAAGTCCGCAGTTGGCGCAGGTATCGCCGCCGGAGTAGTCATGCCCAGTGGCAGGAATCGCCGCAGTCATGGTTTCACCGCAGCTTCCGCAGGTGTAGGTCATTACACCATCAGTGGTGCAGGTAGCCTCAGTCGTTACCGTTCCTTCGTCCCAAGTATGGGTGTGAGCGGAGAAGCCTTCGAGCTGATAGACTTCAAAATTGTAAGCAGCGGTATCCTTAATGCTGTAGGTAGTGAAGCCGTTGTAGTACTCCAAAGCCTGTGCAGTGGTAGCGCCTGTGCTCGTGTTTGTATAAACGGCATTACGGCTGACAATACGCAGGGTGGCAGTGGTGCCGGTGGTATCGAAATACCACTTCGCGTAGTCGGTCAGAGAGTCGGCAATCGTCAGGGAGTTGCCGGTCTCGCCGGAGGTCAGATACTTGCCGTCATTCGTCTCGAAATAGTAGTCGCCGTTCGCGTCAACACGGACGATCAGGAAAAGCTCATCGGCATTATTCGCCGCAACGGTAGTGTCGGTCACGGTGCCCGCAACGCCTGCCAGCTTGGAGCCGGAAGCGGTGCCGGAGAGCAGCAGCGCGCCGGAGGGATAATAGATGACGATTCCGTCACCGTCTTTCAATGCGGTAACATCTTCGACCTTGACGTAGGAATTACGGGTCAGCGAGCAAACAGAGCAGACATTGTTGACCCAGTTGTGCGCACCATATTCTGTTCCGTCAATGCCCCAAGCGCCGCCGCAGACGGAGCACTCATATTCAGTGTAGGCATAACTCGTGCAGGTAGCAGGGACCTCATCTACCACTTCCGCAGTGCAGGCCTCGGTAACAGTCTCGCCGCAGACGGAGCAGGTATAAGTATGGGTGCCGTCTTCATTGCAGGTATAAGCGCCGGGCGTATGACCGGTTGCTGCGATGGTGACGGCTTCCAGCGTGGTTTCCGTGGTGCAAGCTGCGTCAGTGAAGTACTTGCCGCAGTCAGGGCAGCTCCAGTAGGCGCTGTTGCCGGCAGTGGTGCAGGTCGCAGGAACTTCAGCCACTTCGGCAGCATTGGTGTGCTGGCACTCCACGGGATCCACAGGTTCTTCACCGGTATTCTCTACCAGCTTGTACAGCGTCGGGTAAGTGTACAAATCGCCGGTCGTGCTGGTCTTATAGTAACGGAATCTGTCCTGACCGGAGGTAGCATTGAAGCGGAACGTGGTAGAACCATAGGTAATGACAACACCGTCAGCCGTAAACTCAAGTGCATTCGCATTTGCAGTTGTGCCAAGGGTCAGGCCATTGGCGGAGCCGCTGGAATACATGTACTTTTCGCCAATCTGGAGAGTGTAGCCACCCTCGACGGCAGCGATAGTAACAACCGCCATGCCGTCAGCATAAGTAATCTTGCCATCTTCAGCGGGTGTTGCAACAACATAGTCGCTTGCAGCGTCAGTGCCGTTGAAGATCCAAACAGCGCCATCAGCGAGATGACCGATGAGATAGGTGCCGTCCCATGCAGCGGGAGCTGCCGTCAGCGGCTCATAGTAAGAAGGTGCGGGTTCCTCTGCGCCGCAGGTCTCGCAGACACCATCGACATAGCTATGTCCGGTTGCCGCGATAGCTTCCGTCTTGGTTGCCTGACAGACGGAGCAGGTGTAAGTCTTGACGCCATCCTCCGTGCAGGTAGGGGCGGTCGTCTCAACGCCATCATCCCAGCTGTGACCGGTTGCGGGAATAATAACAGTGCTCAAAGTATCACCGCAGTCATTACAGGTGACTTTTGTGATGCCGTCTTCCGTACAGGTGGCATCGACAGTAGTGGTTGTGGTGTTAGCGTGCTCACAGGCAGGGGCATCACTTTCGGTGCGCTGATAAATAACGACATTCTTCTGCGTACCGCCATAGCAAGCAAAGCGCGGACTGCTGGAATTATAGGACAAGGTATGATAGGTTGCATTCGCATTTTTCAATGTGAAAACATTATTATCACCCATTGTCACTGCGTAAGCCGTTCCGTTTGCTACACTATCCTCTGCAAAGAGCTTTGCATTGTTTTTGGTGTTCGCATTGCCAATGTAGCCGTCAGCAGTAGCAACGGTAACAGAGCCGCTCGTTACGGCAGATTCAGCAATGGTAACAACAAAAGCGCTGCCTTCTTGCGAATACGTATTCATGTCAATGGTGGTCTTGTCGCCGGAAGCGGCAGTAGCACCGGAATACATGAATCCTGTTGCAGAAGTGGTTGCGCTACCGGTATTCGCCATAGGAATGATAACACCGGAATTCGCTTCGGCTTCATAGCCAATAATAAACTGTCCGCCAGCCTTGAGGGTGTCAATACTTGTAACTCTCGTCCAAGTATAACTTGCTGCACTGGCTGTGGTTGCGAGTCCCGCAAACATGGATATTACCATTGCGATTGCGAGAATCATGCTGAGAACTTTTTTCTTCATGTGCAATCTCTTCTCCTTTATAAAATAAATTTTGCCGGGAAAGGGTTTTTGCGTCCAAACGAGGTTCGAGGGCGTTGCGCTGCTGTGAAAAGGAATCGCGACAGGTCTTGCGTATGATTCGTTCACCCTGCGGAGCCAAAATGCCAAAAAAACTCCTCTATGTCAAAGCATACAAGGAGCAATTTGTCATAATGAGCAATGCAGCCGGATACCGAGGCTCGGTGATCGGCTGTAACGCTCCAACAATACCCCATAGGCACAAAAGCATCCATTCCCTGCAAACGGATGCACATGAGACGCGGCAATCTCACTTCAAAATGTTTCAAGTTTTTGGAATGAGCATGGACAGGCGAAACATCCTTCGATTGCCACAACTAATGTGTGCGCCGGTTGCGCAATGACAAAATCGGAGTTTTGACAGTCTGAACTGCTTTCAGGTGAATTTCACCCGGAGAAAAAGGAAATATTTCTTTTGCTTAATACGAGCTCAGTATAGCACATTTCACGCGGTCTTTCAAGCGATTCTTGTAAGATTTCATCGAAGCGGAGGAAAGTGCATACATTTTGACAAATCCGTAGTGCTTTTTGGATAATATATCCGTAACAACACAGCAATGTATGCTGCAAAGCGAGTATAAGGACAGAGAAACGCTCCTCCCGCAGCTTGCGAGGGCATTCAGCGTTTCTTCGAATCATCCCCGCTGAGGAGAGAAAGCGTCTCCGCCGCGGCGCGGAGCTGGACGAGGCAGACCTCTCGCGGAAGGCGCTTCAATTCCCCAATCGGCTCAATATTCAGCACGCCTTTAAAGTGAATATCACGGAGCGCGGCAAAAATCGGCTCCCAAGCAATGCGGCCATAGCCGGGAAACAGATGCAGATCCTCATAGACGGGCGTAATATAGCCGTAATTATCATTCAAATGCACTGTGGCAAGATCGGAACGGAAGGCGCGGATCATCGCGGGGATGTCCTGCCCGCTGATGTTTGCGTGACCGGTGTCTAAGCAGAGCTGCACGCGCATACTGCCGATATCATGCATGAGATCGAGCATATCCTGCGCGGTAGTATAAGGATAGGGCATATCCCCCTGCTGCTGCACATGGTGCGAGTCAAAGGTATTTTCCAAGTTGATCACGACGCCGAAGCACTCCGCCGCGGGGAGAAGATCATGGAACCACCGGACATTCCAATCATGGATGCGGCGGCGCATTGCAGGGCTGTCTACCCGCTCTAACTGGCGCATCGGATGAAAGATCAGATTGCGGCAGCCGACCGTTTGACACGCCTCCATTGTGCGGAAGTAGACCTCCTGCGGCGGCTCATAGTGAAAATCCGCGGGAATCGCCTGCTGCCAAGTCGCGTGCGCCTGCGTGATCGGAAGGGCAAGGCGCTCCGAAATACGGCGCACCTCTCTCACCCATTCGCGCCAGTTTTCCCCGTTTAACGGGGCATCCGGCGCGGAGCTGTAAGCGCTGAACGGAAAATCGAGGCTGTCAAAGCCGGCGTCCTTCACCAGACGCATTGCCCCCTCTAACCCCTGCGATTTGCAAAAGCTTGCCATCGCGCTGCTGATACGGTAAAACATAAGACACTTCCCTATTTCGTATGAATCTCTCTCAGATACATATAATATTTTAATCAGTATAGCATTTTTCGCCGCCCTTGTCAATTTCGGCGCGGAAAAAACGCTTTACATTCTGCATCGTGTGCGATAAAATATGCGCAGGAGGTGTGCCGATGAAACGATACTATCAGAAATTGCAGGAGTTTTTGAAGCGGATCGGCAGCTACCGTGTCCCGCTCTATGCCGCAAATGCCGCGTTCTATATTATCCTCTCCGTCTTTCCCGCGATCATGCTGGTGGTAGGCTTGCTTCCCTATATCGGCTATTCCGACCATGACCTTCTTGTTGCAATCGGCAGCCTTATGCCCGCGGTATTGGAGCCGCTGCTCGCGCGCATCATCGGCGATATGAGCGCGAACTCCACCGGCGCACTGATCTCCGTCACGGCGATTGTCGCGGTCTGGTCCTCCTCGCGCGGCGTATATTGCATCCAGCTCGGTCTGAACGCCATTCACGGCGCGGAGGAGAGCCGCTCCTATCTGTACCGCCGCCTGATGAGCATGCTGTATATGGTGCTGCTCATTGCCGCCCTGCTTTTGACCCTCGTGATGCACGGCTTCGGGCAGGAGGCCGCCGCTTTCTGTGAGCGAAAGTCCGTTCCTATTCTGCATCTGTTCGCAAAGCTGCTGCAATTCCGGGAGCTGATCGTTTTGGTGCTGCTCACAATCCTATTCACGGTGGTTTTCCGCGTGTTTCCCAACTGCAAGGTGCCCTTCCGCACCGCTTTGGTCGGCGCAGTCTGCGCGGCGCTCGGCTGGCTGGTATTCACCTACGGTTTTTCCTTCTATGTCCGCATTTCCGGCTCTTATTCCGTTCTTTACGGAAGCCTGTCCATCATTGCCATCGGAATGCTCTGGCTGTATATCTGCATCTGCATTCTCTTTTACGGCAGTGTCCTCGGCATGTGGCTGGAAGAGCGCCGCGCTTCCAAAAAAACATAGAAAACGGCTGCGGTCATCCGCAGCCGTCAAGGTTTATTTCTTGTCGAAGGACATGCAGTCGGTGCACTGCTTGACCGTCGGATCGCTCTCATGCGTGCCGACTTGGATCTGTTCCAGCGAACAGTAGTTCTCCGTGTCGCAGTGGTGCTTGCACTGCGTCACCGAGCACTGGATCGAGCGGTTTGCGTTGCAATTGCAGTTCATTGTGTCATTCCTCCTTCGTCTTGATGTCCTTCATAGTTTGCGCCGTGCAGGCGGACTTATGCGAAGGAAAAATTTGACTTTGCAGCGCATTTCGCATATAATAGCTACAGCCGTTTTGCAGTCTGCGCGGTCGGAGTTCCGTCGGCTGCTTTCCATTCTATGTTTCGGAGGTGCCTTATGACAAAAGTATCCCCTTCCATCCTCTCCGCCGATTTTGTAAACTTAGAGCGTGACATTCGCGCTTTAACACCGGCGGGCGCGGATTATGTCCATGTCGATGTGATGGACGGCATTTTTGTTCCGAATATCACCATCGGCATTCCGGTTGTCGCCGCCATCCGCAGGATCACCGAGCTTCCCTTGGATGTGCATCTGATGATCGACCGTCCCATCCGCTATGTGGACGACTTCTGCAAGGCGGGGAGCGATATTCTAACCGTCCACGTCGAAGCGGACACGGAGGAAAACACCCTTGCCGCCCTGAAACGCACCCGCGCCCTCGGCGTAAAGCCCGCAATCTCCGTCAAGCCGAAAACCCCTGCCGAAGCGGTGCTGCCCTATCTTCCTTACTGCGATCTGATTTTGGTGATGACGGTCGAGCCGGGCTTCGGCGGACAGGCCTTCATGGAAGACATGATGCCGAAGCTGAAGCAGATCCGCGCTTATATCGACGCGCAGAACCCAACCTGCGAGTTAGAGGTGGACGGCGGCATCAATGAGAAAACCGCGCAGACCTGCCGCGAAAACGGCGCAAATGTGCTGGTCGCCGGAAGCGCATATTTCAAAAGCGCCGATCCCGCCACCTTTGTCACTGCCGTGAAAAAATAGCTTTTTCCAGTAGGCAAAATCCCCGTCCTCACCGATAGGAGGACGGGGATTTTTATAAAGCGGTATAAATTACAGTGCCTTCTTCGCGGTATCAACGAGAGCTGCAAAGGCAGCGCTGTCGTTAATCGCCATTTCGGACAGGCTCTTGCGGTTCATCTCGATGCCCGCCTTCTTCAGACCGTTCATGAAACGGGAATAGTTCATGTCGTAGGGCTTGACAGCGGCGGAGATACGGGCGATCCACAGACGGCGGAAATCGCGCTTCTTCTGCTTGCGGCCGACATAGGCGTAAACGCCGGACTTCTTGACCGCCTGCTTTGCCATCTTGAAATGCGTGGACTTGGAACCCCAGTAGGACTTCGCCAGCTTCAGGGTCTTATTTCTTCTCTTGCGCGTCATCATCGCGCCTTTTACTCTTGCCATCTTTGTATCCTCCTATCCGATTATTTGTACGGAATCATCTTTTTGATGGCTTCCGTATTGGTGACATCCGCGTAGGTCGTGCTTCTCAGGCGACGGCCGCGCTTGGTGTCCTTCTTGGTGAGGATATGGCTCTTGAAAGCGTGCGCTCTCTTGACCTTACCGGTCTTGGTGAGATTGAATCTCTTCTTTGCACCGCTGTGGGTCTTCAGTTTCGGCATGGTACTTCTCCTTTGTAATTATTTTGCACTTTTCGGTGACAGGAAAATAGACATATGTCTGCCATCGAGCTTGGGTTTCTTTTCTAAGGTTGCAACCTCGGCGCATCCGTCGCCAAATCGGATCAAAAGCTGCTCGCCGATATCGGTATGCGCCATCTCGCGGCCGCGGAAGCGCACGGTGACCTTGACGCGGTTGCCTTCCTTGAGGAATTTCATCGCGCTGCGCATCTTGGTGTTGAAGTCATTGGTGTCGATGCCCGGAGACATGCGAATCTCCTTGATCTCGACGACACGCTGGTTTTTCTTCGCTTCTTTTTCCCTTTTGAGCTGGTCAAAGCGGAATTTTCCGTAGTCCATGATCTTGCAGACAGGCGGCACGGCGTTCGGGGAGATCTTGACAAGGTCAAGCTCCTGCTCCTCAGCCATTTTCAGCGCTGCCTCGGAAGTAACGATCCCGAGCATTGCGCCGTCCGCGCCGATCAGGCGAATTTCCTTGTCCCGAATTTCTTCGTTGAGCTGATGATCTAATTTGCCGATGGTAAAGCACCTCCATTACACGACAAAAATGCGGATGCCGACAGCACCCGCAACCGAAAAAGCGCAGTTTTGCGCCAAAGCTTCGATATCAGACCTTTTCGCTTTCGCTGAAGGTGAGGCGGGTAGTCAGCCTTCTTCGTTTTGCGCAGATAGTATACCATCCGAAGCGCCGTCTGTCAAGTGTTTTTTGCAGACGATTTCTGCAAAAATTCTTTTCAAATCGGCAGAAATGTGGTATGATGGCTCAAAGAAAGCAAATGTACCTCTCGAAAGGAGCTGCCTATGAAACGCTTACTTTGTCTGATCTCCGCGCTGTGCCTGCTGCTCAGCCTATGCGCCTGTGACTCCGCTCCGACGCCGAGTGAATCGAGCGCAGAGCCTTCTACCGCCGCCACAAGCGAAGCAACCTCAGCGCCAAGCACGGAGCCGTCTACCGAACCGACCACCGAAGCAACCACGGAAGCGCCGACCGATCCCGCACCGCAGAGCGTTTACGAACTTGGGGCGTGCAGCGTCCGAACCTACCGCGATGAAAACGGTACGATTTGGGCAATGGGCATTGCCGAGATTGTGAACACAAGCGATCAGCCGCTGTATTTGGACTACGGAGTCTTTGAATTACGCAACAGCGCGGACGAAGTCGTCATGACCGCCGACGCAATTGCAGCCTATCCGCAGATCCTCTTACCCGGCGAAAGCGGGTACTATTTTGAGGTTGTTGAACCCGACCTACCCGACACGGAAGCACTGACGCTGTATGTTACGCCTGATGTTTGTGAGGCAGTGGTCGAATGCGTCCGCTACGATGTCACTGACACGCGGCTGAAAAATTCGCCCTACGGCGGCTTGGAGCTTTGGGGTAAGGTGGAAAACACGACGGCTTCCGACGGTGAGCTGGTATGCATCGCCGCCGTGCTTTTGGACGCGGAGCGCAAGCCGCTGGGACTCCTGACAACGATCCTGCCGGAACAGTTGAACGCCGGTACGGCATCGGAGTTCAGCGTTGACAGCTTCATGCTCCCGACGGAGCTGAAAACGTCGGAGGTCGCGCAAACGCTGATCTTCGCATATCCGTTACAGGAGCAGCCATAACAAAGGAGGTGCCGAACGGCACATGAAGGATCTGCCGATTGCGGTATTCGATTCCGGCTTAGGAGGTCTCAGCGTTCTGCGGGAGCTGAGGCGCCAAATGCCGCAGGAAAATTTTCTCTATTTCGGTGACTCCGCCAACGCGCCCTACGGCTCCCGCAGCACGGAGGAAATTCGCCGTCTGACCCTGCAATGCGTAGAACGGCTCTTTTTGCAGGGGTGCAAAGCAATGGTCGTCGCCTGCAACACGGCGACCTCCGCAGCGATCAACGACCTGCGAGAGCGCTATCCCGACAGGATCATTATCGGCATCGAGCCGGCGCTCAAATTGGCGGTTGCGCGGCATCCGCATGGAAAAATTCTCGTCATGGCGACGGAGGCAACCCTGCGCGAACAGAAATTTGCCGCACTGATGGAAAAATACGCGGACGATTGCACAATCCGCAAATGTCCCTGTCCCGCATTGGTGGAATTCGTCGAGCATGGGGAGCTGCACAGCGCGCGGCTTATCGCATGTTTGCAAGAGGAGCTGCAAGCCTGTCTGACCCCGCCGCCCGATGCGGTGGTCTTAGGCTGCACACACTTTCCCTTCCTGCGCAAAGCCATTCGCGAGGTTGTGGGGGAGGCTCCCGAGCTGCTCGACGGCGCGGACGGCACCGCGAAGGAGACAAAGCGCCGCCTTTCGGAAGCAGGCTTGCTCCGCGAGGGCACGCAGGGCAGCATTTCCATCCGCAACAGCCTCCCCTCACAGGAGCTTCTGCTCCTCTCGGAACGGCTGCTCCACGCGGATATTGTATAATAACGCCGCCGTAGGGCACGCCGACTCGGCGTGCCGTCCGCGAAGCGGCAGATGGTACAAACGAACGGATTTGTACGCACTCGGTAGTTCCTGCACAAGATTGCCACGGCGCAAGCGCCCCGCAATGACAAATCGGGGTCGCCTTTTCTGTCATTGCGAGGAGCGCAGCGACGCGGCAATCTCATGCCGGCACTTTATTCAACAAATCAAACCCCATCATTCGCAACCGGTCCTGTAGTTCGGAGGCATGTCCCTGAACTACAGATTAGATAAAAGTCAAGCGCAGAGCCGTGAATTTCGGCTCTGCGCTTTTTCGATCAGCCCCACATCGCGGAGAGGGCGGGAATAATCTGTTTCTTGCGGGACATGACATGGGGTAAAAAGACGACATTGTTCTTTGCGTCGGGCGAGAACGCCATGCGGATGGTATCCTCGTCGCCCAGGTAGATGAGCTGCGTGCCTTCCAGCAGGACATCCGTCAGCATGAGCAGCATCAGACTGTAGCCCTTTTCCCGCATTGTTTTTTCCATCTCCGCGAGAAATTCCTCTTTGCGGAGCAGGATATGCTCGGAGTTGACACAGGTGATCTGTCCGACGCCGAGGTTGTGACCTGCGATGTGGAAATCCTTGAAATCCGTGAACATCAGGTCGCGTGCGGGTTTATCATCCGACCACGAGGCGGAGAATATCTCCTGCCCCAACTCATCGAGAGAGACATTTGCAATGCGCGCCATACGCTCTGCCATATTGCGGTCACGCTGGGTACAGGTGGGCGATTTGAACATGACGGTATCCGAGACAATGGCAGCAGCCATCATACCGGCGAGCTTTTCCGAGGGCATGAGTCCTTTCTCCTGATACATTCCCGCAATAATGGTCGTCGTGCTGCCGACCGGCTCGTTGCGGAAATAGATCGGGTTGCCCGTCTGGATATCCGCAAGGCGGTGGTGGTCGATGATCTCCAAAATCTCCGCCTGATCCAACCCCGGAACAGACTGGGCAGCCTCGTTGTGATCCACGAGCACCACCCGCTTCCTGCGCGGCCGAATCAGATGATAGCGCGACAGCGTGCCGACGACACGCTCGTTTTCATCGAGGATCGGATAGCAGCGGAAACGGCTTTTGAGCATTCCCTCGCGCACATCGTCCACAAAATCGTCCAAGTGGAAGCACTCGATGTTGTCCGTGCGGCAGATACGGCGGATCGGCAGCGACTGGTAGATCAGGCGCACGGCGCGATAAGCGTCGAAGGGCGTGGAGATGATGCAAGTGTCCGTCGGCATATTGCGCAGCTCCTCATCCAGCTCC
This sequence comes from Faecousia sp., assembly GCA_051867015.1. Lineage (GTDB taxonomy): Bacteria > Bacillota > Clostridia > Oscillospirales > Oscillospiraceae > JAZOXB01. Next base: position 12,236 of record JBJDYD010000002.1, read on the forward strand.
GCCTGACAGACGATCACGCAGCGCACGCCGATGGTCAAGGCTCTGCGCACCATATCCGGCTGATGTCCCACGACAACGATGCTGTCCTTGGAGGAAAAAAGCAGATTCTCGCAGCTCTGCGGCAGCGCGATAAACACATCGCCTGTGATTGTGTCGATGAGGTTGCCCGCCTCGTTTAGAATTCTGCCCTCCAAGACGCTGAGCAGATTGAATACCGGAATTTCTTCAATATGCGGCCGCTCGATGGACTGCATATCGCAGGCAGCGATATCTCCTGAAGAAATCATTCCGTAAAGTGTGCCGTCCTCATTGGTAACGGGGATCGCCGCAATGGAGCGGTCTGCCGTCAGCACCGACCAGGCGCGGCTGACCGTGACTGCCGAGGAGAGCGCCGGCGGCGTGTCATAGTCCAGATCCCGCACCTGTGTGCGCATGGTCTTGATCCACGGCGGTGCAGTAAAGCCGAAACGGTCAAGCACGAGCTGCGTCTCGTCGCTGACATGTCCCAAGCGCCCTGCTTGGTATTCCCGATCACCGAGCGCGTTGCGCAGCGCGGCATATGCCATTGCCGAAACGATGGAGTCCGTATCCGGATTGCGGTGACCGGTAACATAAACTGTATCCATAGCAACCTCCCCTTTGAAGCTTCTTCTTTCATCCTACCCATTTTTTTGCTTCCTGTCAACGCTTTCTTGCTTACTTTTTCAAAAAGCGAAAAAATCTTGCCATCTTTGCGGAACTCTGATATAATAATAAGAAAACAAATAAAGAAATAAAGGAAGTAAAGACATGAAAAAACCGACACTCGTCGTGATGGCAGCCGGTATGGGCAGCCGTTTCGGCGGTTTGAAGCAAATGACCCCCGTTGATCCGCAGGGCAACAGCATTCTGCACTATTCTCTTTATGATGCCTACACTGCGGGCTTCGGCAAGGTAGTCTTCATCATCAAGGAGGCGATTGCCGAGGACTTCAAGAAGGTCACGGCGGGCTTGGAGCGCTATCTCGAGGTCGCCTATGTCTATCAGGAGACGGACAAGCTGCCCGAGGGCTATACCGTTCCCGAGGGACGCGTCAAGCCTTGGGGCACGGGGCACGCCGTTCTGTGCGCGAAGGAGGAAATTGACGGTGATTTTGCCGTAATCAATGCCGATGATTTTTACGGCAGAGGCGCCTTTACCACACTTGCCGACTTTTTCCGCGAGAAGCACGCCGACAACGAATACGCCATGGTCGGCTATCTTCTGCGCAACGCCATGACGGACAACGGCTATGTCGCGCGCGGCGTATGCGAGATTGAAAACGGCTATCTCACCGGCGTGACCGAACGCACCCATATTGAGAAGCGCGGCGAGGATGCCGCCTTTACGGAGGACGGCGCGCATTACGAGCCGCTTTCGGGAAATACTGTGGTGTCCATGAACTTCTGGGGCTTTACGCCGCGTATTTTGAAGGAGCTGGAAGAACGTTTCCCGAAGTTCTTGGATGAAAATTTACCGAAGAATCCGACGAAATGCGAATTTTTCCTCCCGACGGTCGCCAACGCGCAGATTCACGAGGGGCTTGGCTCCGTTCGCGTTTTACATACTGACGAGACTTGGTACGGCGTCACCTACCGGGAGGATCTTCCCTCCGTGCAGGCCGCAATTGCCGCGCTCCGTGCATCCGGAAAGTATCCCGAAATTCTTTTCGGCTGAGCGTCCGGGGCAAAAAAAGAAAGAACGGAGGTCGCACACTTGATCGAAAATCTGAACAAGCAGAGCTTTGCTCCCTTTGGCAAGATTCTGCGGGACAGTCTGCCGAACCGCGGCTTCCCAAAGGGTGACGACTGGGTAGAGTTCGTCCGTTACTATCATGCGAGGGAATTGTATTTCCAACGTGCCGCACAGGAGCTGTATTTGGATTTTGAGCTTGGCATGACAGTGCTGGTCATTCGGCGGAAAGAAAAGCTGACAAGCTTCTATCTTGACAAGCCGGTATGCCTCCCCCCGGCCACGGAGTTTGCCATCGTTCCCTACCAGCAGGAATGCTCCGTGCGCATGTCGCTCCCGCTGCATACCGCGCTTGAACAGCTTGACAGCTTTACCGGTGTTGACGATTTGAAGATCCGCGACCGTCTGCGGCTCGGCGAAATCTACACTCTCTTTTACCGCGAGGAGGAGAGCGGTTTTCTCTTCAAGGGAGAGCGGCATTCGATGTATGAGCTGACTTACGTCGACCGCGGGCAGCTCCACTGCGTGGTAGAAGGAAACAGCGAGACATTGAAGCAGGGGCAGATGATGTTCTTCGCGCCGGATCAGTGGCATATGCAGTATACCGACCTGAACGTTACGGCACGCTTTCTGACCATTGCCTTTGACATGGACAGCGATCTTCCGCTGAACTTGGCAAATCGTGTGTTTGATCTCTCCTCGGCAGAGGCGGTCTTTTTGAAGCAGTTGCTCCACGAAACGGACATCAACGACGCATTCAGCGGCGACTTTATCCGCGGTAATCTTAAGCTGCTGCTCCTCTCCGTCCTGCGGGATCTCGGCGGAAAGAAAAAGCGTCTGAAAACCCCGGTCGCGCTGCGCAACGAAAATCTGATTGTCAGCCGCACGCTGCAATATATCGCCGAGCACGTCTATGACAAGCTCTCGGTGGAGACGGTGGCTAAGGAAACCGGCGTCAGCGCTTCCCACCTGACCGCGCTGTTCCATCGGCAAATGAACATCTCGCCGGGAGAATATATCCGCCGTGTGAAGCTGGAGGAGAGCAAATGCCTGATTCGCGAAGGGAAGATGAACTTCTCGCAGATCGCCGCAAAGCTGAATTACTCCACCATTCACCATTTCTCCCGCCAGTTCAAGGATAACTTCGGCATTTCCCCCTCGGAATATGCCAAATCCATTAAAACAGAATAATACAGACCCGAACAGGACGTTTCACGTCATGTTCGGGTCTTTGCACTGTCCCTGTAGGGCGGGACATGTCCCCAAGCCCGCGAAGCGGCAGACGGTCCGAGGAAAGAAATTTGTATGTAGTTGGTAGTCCCTGCATAAGATTGCCACGGCGCAGGCGCCTCGCAATGACATGAAAAGGCAATCCTTTTTGTCATTGCGAAACCAGTGCGCACACTGGTTGTGGCAATCTCCGGCTGCAAGCTTGTATGCAGTTGTAAGTTCCTACACCGCCGGGGACATATACCCGCCCTACGGATTTTCATTCGTGCGGTGCGGTCCTCCGTCAATCACCGATGGAATCGGTGCGGAAGATGAATTTCACCGTTCCGTCCATCGAATCGTCCATGCCGGAGAAGGACTGATAGCGTTTCGAGGCATCCAACGCTGTGCGGAGACGTGTCAGGAGGTCTTCAAGATCGCCGTCCATCGCATCTACCAGCTTTTCAATGCCCTCTTCGTTGAATTCCTTCAGCCCGTCGGAGAGCTGCATTGCGCCGTCGCGGAGCTGCTGAATGCCGTCCGTCAGCGCGGGTATCCCGTCCTTGAGGCGCAGACTGCCCTGATACAGTGCCGAAGCACCGTCAGAAAGGCTGCTTGCACCGTTTTGCAGCTCCGCAGCACCGGCTTGCAGGGAAGCTGCTCCGTTCGCCGCCTCCGCAACGCCTGCGGTATAGCTTTGCAGACCGAGATAGAACGCGGAATAGCTATCCAGTGAGGTTTTCAGCGCGATTACGGTCTTTGCGCCCTCGGAAGCGGCGGCAAGTCGTGCTTGGATTTCGTCGCTTGCCATCGTCGCCGCAATCGCCTGCTGCACCTGCTGCTCCGTATTCGCAGCGATCAGCGTCTGCATCTCCTCTCCGGACATCTGCGCCGCGACGGTCTGCTGAATGGTCTCCTGCACCGCCTCGCTTGCCATTTGCGCCTCCACATTGGCTGTGATCGTCGCCTGTACCTCATCTGATTCCATTTGCGCGGAGATCGCGTTTTGAATGGCTTCCTGCGTTGCCGCATCTATCATGCCCGCCGCAACCGCAGCATCATAGCTCGCCTGATCCATTCCCGTAGCAGCCAAAATGACCTGCGCCGCCACCGTTTCACAGACCGCCTCTCTTACCTGCGCGGTCACCTGCTCCTGCACGGCGGCAGTCACCTGCACAGTCACCTGACTCTGCACGGCAGCCGTCACCTGCGTCTCAATCTCCGGACGCTTTTCCTCTACGGCGGCAGTCACCTGCGAAAGGGCCTGCTGATAGACGGCGTTTTCATCCAGCGAGCCGATCACGCCGCTCAGAACCTCGGCATAGTTGCCGATGGTAAGCTGCGGCACGCTCAGTCCCGCTGCTTGGAGCTGCGTGGTCGCCGTGGAAAGCAGCGTCTCAAAGACCTGCGCCGCACCTCCGTTCAGCGTGGCGTTATTGGCAGTCAGCGTGCTCAAGCCGTTGTAGAGCTGCGCCGCGCCGCTTTGCAGCTTTCCCGCACCGTCTTGCAGCGCGGAAGCGCCGTTTTTCAATGCACCCGCGCCGCTTGCCAGCGCGTCAACGCCCGAGGTCAGCTCGCCCGACTTGTCGAGCAGGGTGCAAAGTCCGTCATAAAGCGCGGAGGAGCCGTCCATCAATTGCTGCATCGCGTCGGTAATCGTTGTCAGCGAGGCGTGCAGCTCCTCCACACTGTTCAGCTTCTCGGTGTTTATGCCGTTAAAAATCTCGTTGGTGGCAAGCGTCACCGTCATGCCCATCGAAAAGTCCGTCGCATCGGCTGTGATCTCGAGGAAATTCGGAATTTCCAGCTTCTCGCTGTCCAGTGCCAGCGTCTCCTGCAAGCCCGGGAATGCGAGGCCGAGAACGACCGTGCGGCTCCCGTCGTCGATCAGCTTGCCGTTGGTCACCTCCACATTGCGGAAGGTCTCGTTGTCCAGCAGCATACCGGTCAGGACGGCAAAGGGGACATAAACCTTCTCCTGCTTTCCGTCGATCTCCACTGTCTCATACTGACGGTTGGTATAATCAAAACGGATCGTGACCTTTCCGCTCTTTCCCGCAAGCTCCTCCGGAGAGATGTCTTTCCCGTCCAAGCTGTAACGCACCGTCAGGGCAATGGGCAGTTCCTTATCCGTCGTGCCCTGATAACAGATATTCCTCCCCTGCGCGTTCCAAATAAGCTGATTGTCACTGCCTGTCTGATAAGTCTCGTCGCCGTTCACATTTTCGATGTTTTGCAGCTCCGAGCGGTCGTTCAGGCTGTCAGCGCCGTCCGCGTTCGTGAGCTTGTCGCTGACGATGATCTTCTGCGTCTCGCCTGCCGCGTCGGTCAGGACATAGACCGTCTCCTCCTTGGAGCCTGCGGCAGCTTCCGGCGCGCTTGTCGGCGCGGAAGTTGTTTCCTCCAAAGCACTTCCCGTTTCGGGATTGCTGTTTGTTCCCTTCGCAAAAGCAGCCGTCGTTCCGCCGCAGAGCAGCAGCGCGGCACAGAGCGCAAGGGCGAGAACCTGTTTCATTTTCATCTTCATTTCACGGTTACCTCCTGTTTTGTTTGATTGCAATGCTTCATGCCGCTCGTTGTCGCGCAGATCAGTCTGTCGCAGAGGAGCAGCAGCGCGGGCAGGATGAAGATGACGCAGAGCATGCTTACCACGGCGCCTCTTGCCATCAGCATACACATCGAGCTGATGATATCAATGTTGGAATAGAGCGCGACGCCGAAGGTCGCAGCAAAGAGTCCCATGCCCGAGACGATAATTGACGGGATAGAGGCGGTTAGCGCGGTATAAACCGCAGATTGTTTCCGCTCTCCGCGCAGGCGCTCTGCCTTATAGCGCGTCGTCATCAAAATCGCGTAGTCCACGGTCGCGCCGAGCTGAATCGTACTGATGCAGATCGGAGCGATAAACGGCAGGCTCTGCCCGAAATAATGGGGCAAGCCGAGATTGATAAAAATTGCTACCTCGATCACGGCAATCAGAATGAACGGCAGCGAGAAGCTCTTCTCCACCAGCGCGATAATGAGGAAGATCGCAAGCAGCGAGATTGCGTTGACCACCTTGAAATCATGGTCGGTCGTCTCGATCATATCCTTCATGCAGGGCGCTTCGCCGATGAGCATGCCGCCCGCGTCATACTTTTTCAGGATTGTATTCAACTGCTCTATCTGCGCGTTGACCTTATCACTCGCGACCTTGTATTCGGAGTTGATCAGCATCAGTTCCCAGTTGTCGCTCTTTAAGATCTCCGTCACGGACTCCGGCAGAAGCTCCTCCGGCACGCGGGAACCGAGCACGGATTCTAAACTGAGCACATATTTGACGCCGTCCACCTGCTCCATCTCCGCAATCATGCTGCGGACATCCTTCGGCGAGACATCGGTATCCACGAGCAGCATATGCGTCGAGGCAATGTCAAAATCCTCCGCAAGCTTGCTGTTCGCGATCACATACTCCATATCCTGCGGCAGGCACTCCCCCATGTCGTAATAGACCTCGTCGTTCGTCCGATTGTAGCCGTACAAGGCGGGCGGGATCACGAGCGCGAAGATCACAAGGAAGAGCGGGAATACCTTCACAATTCCCTTGGAAAGCTTCTCCATCTTGGGAAGCAGCGACCGATGCTTGGTCTTTTGCAGCGGTCGATCTAAAACAAGGATCAGCGCGGGAAGCACCGTGACGCAGCCGAGCACGCCGAACAAGACGCCCTTTGCCATCACAATGCCGAGATCCCTTCCCATTGTAAAGGACATGAAGCACAAAGAGATGAAGCCCGCGACGGTGGTGATTGAACTGCCCACGACGCTCGTCAGCGTGTCGTGAATGGCAACCGCCATCGCCTCGTTTTTGTCCGCCTGCAGCGTGCGCTGCTCGTTGTAACTGTGCCAGAGGAAGATGGAATAGTCCATGGTAACGGCAAGCTGCAGCACCGCCGACAGCGCCTTGGTAATGTACGATATCTCTCCCATAAAATAATTTGTGCCGAGATTCAGCAAAATCATCATTCCGATGGAGAGCAGAAACACGAACGGCACCAGCCAGCTATCCAAAAACAGCAGCATCGCCGTGCACGCCAGCGCTACGGCAATGCCGACATAGATCGGCTCCTCCTGCTCACAAAGATCCTTCAGATCGGTCACAAGCGCCGACATACCGGAGACGAAGCACTGCTTCCCGCAGATGCTCCGAATCTCGCGGATGGCATCCATCGTCAAATCGTCCGAGGTGGAGGTGTCAAAGAAGACCGCCATCATCGTGGCGTTGTCCGTGTTGAACGCGCTGTAGATCTCATTCGGCAGCAGCTCCATCGGAACGGACAGGTCTGCAAGCGTATCGTACCAAATCACGGAATCCACATGCTCGACCTGCGCGATCTGTGCCTTGAGCTTCGCAACATCCTTTTCCGGCATATCCTCCACAACAATAAAGGAGAACGCCCCTTTGCCAAAATCCTCCATCAGCTCGTTCTGCCCGATAACGGTATCCATATCGTCCGGCAGGTAGTCGAGCATATCATAATTGATCCGCGTCGCTGCCATGCCGAGTACCGATGGGATCATCAGCAGCACCGCGAGGATCAGAATAGGAACGCGGTATTTTACGACCGCTTTGGAAAATCGCATAAACTGAATCGTCCTTTCACATTATTCTTCATCGCAGGTTTCCGCGTCGATCACATCCGGCTGTTGGTGGCGAATGATCTTTACCGTGCTGATCACGACGCAAAGATTGAGGATTCCCTCCGTCAGCAGCGACACGCCGAGCAGTGCGGTCAGAAACACCGCGCTTTCCCGCGGGCGGAAGATCAGCAGAAGCCCGACGACCGCCGTTAAAATGGCAAGCGTGAAAAGCAGCCACCACGGACGAACGCCGAAGGTCTTCGCGTCCGCAGCAATGCGAATCTTAAACAAGCCGTCTGCAAGGATCGCGATACCGAGCGCAACGCAGAGAAAGCTCATCGCGCCCACCGGTCGAACCAGTACGAGCAGTCCGAGCGCCAGCAGCAGGATGCCGAACTCCAAGTCAAACTGGAATGCCAGCCGAAACAGATCCCGCGAAAAATATCCGATCAGTTTGACGGTGCCGAAGCAGAGCAGAGCGATCCCGAGTACACGGTAGATCACCTCGGTGGATACCTCCGGAAAAAGAACCAGCAGCAGCCCGATAACGCAAAACGCAATCGACAGGACGATATAGCCGTATTTCGCAATTCGCATCGGCGCAACGGAGCGCAGCTTCATAGCAAAAACCTTCCTCTCTTGTCAAGCCCTAAATCGTTGTAGTTTAAGGCTTTTCTAAAATA
>JBJDYD010000003.1:0-20283 GCA_051867015.1 Faecousia sp.
CATGAGCGGTGGTGTGGGAGGACGGGGGTTAGTCACCCCCTCCTACCCGATTTTCTCTTGACAAAACAGATAATTAGATTATAATCTAATTTTATAATTATCTAATAAGGAGGGGAATTATGGAGAAGATCATTGAAGTAAAGGAGCTGTGTCGGGAGTATGTTACATACAAAGGCGCGATTCACAGAAGGAAAGAGGTAGTGCAGGCGGTACGGGGGATTGACTTCACCGTGAAGCGGGGCGAGATATTCGGCTTGCTGGGGCAGAACGGTGCGGGAAAGACGACCACGATTAAGATGCTGACCACGCTGTTGGCACCCACCTCCGGCACCTGCAAGGTGTTTGGCTACGATACCTTTCGGGAGGAAAAGAAGATTCGCAAGCGCATCAATTTTATCTTCGGCGGAGAGCTGGGTGTCTACCGTCGGCTTTCCGCAAAGGATAATCTGCGGTACTTCGCCAATCTCTATCGGATGGACGTCAAGGAGCGGGAGCGCAGGATCAAGGATATTTTGGAGCTGGTGGAGCTGACGGACGCTGGCGACCGATTGGCGGAGACTTATTCCAAAGGTATGATCCAGCGGCTGCAAATCGCAAGGGGGCTGATTAACGATCCGGAGATTCTGTTTATGGATGAGCCTACGGTCGGACTGGATCCTCTGGGCGCGCATATGCTCCGCGATTTGATTCGCAAGCTCCGCGATGCGGGGAAAACCGTTTTGCTGACGACGCATTATCTCCCGGAGGCGGAGGAGCTGTGTGACCGCATGGTGATCTTGAATCATGGGAAGATCGTGGCAAGCGGTACTCCGGCGGAGATTCGAGGCGAAGAGGAAAGCTTGGAGGCTGCCTATATACGGCTGATCAAGGAGGATGCCGTATGACCCGTTCCGTATTGTGCAGCACCATGCTGCTTCAGATGAAGCAATCCTTTGTGCGCCCGATGTACCGTTTCTGCCTGATCGTCAGCCCGATTCTCAATACGATCCTGCTCTATGAGATGTTTCGCAATTCGGGCAGCGTGAACTTTGCCTCCTATGTGATCCTCGGCTCCGGTCTGATGTCGCTTTGGAGCTGCATCTGCTTTTCCTCCGCAGGCGATATTCATCGGGAGCGCTACAGCGGGACACTTGCGCTGATCTTTGCCGCGCCTGCGGGCTTTCCGACCATTATATTGGGCAAGATCCTCGGTAACACGCTATTATCCATGGTGTCCTTCTTGATTTCTATGGTGACTGCCTTGGCCGTTTATCATGCGCCGATGCGTTTGGCAAGTCCCGGCTATTTCTGTATTGCGCTGGTCGGCATGATCGGCAGCTTTGTGGTTGTTTCCTCTGTCATTGCCTGCTTGCTCACCCTCTCCCGCAGGACGACACTGTATATGAACTGCATCGAGATCCCGTTCATTTTGCTGTGCGGCATGTCCTTCCCTATTGATGTGCTGCCGACTTGGTTGCAGTATGTCAGCCGCTGTGTGGCACCGACATGGGCGGTGGAACTGCTGAGAATGACGGTGCAGGGCGTCACGGACAGCGTACGTTTTTGGAGAAATTTTGGGATCACGAGCGCCTTGACCGTGGGACTTGCTTTGCTCTCCGCGTGGCTGTATCGGGTGATCGACCGCGCCGTGCGTCGAAAAGCGACTTTGGAGGTGTGCTGATATGCTCCGAAGATTTTTTTCACAGGCATGGCTGTATCAGAAGGCGCGGACTGCCGCATTTGACTGGCGGGAGTTCCTGCTTTTTGATACCGGCTATCCGATCATCACGATGGTTTTCTACTGCCTGCTGGCAGCCTACAGCTTCCAAACGACGGAGCTGACGCACTGGGTCGTCGGCAACTCCTTCTTGATGTGTGTCAATACCTGTATCTTTGGCTTGGGCAGCTTGTTCCGTTCCGAACGGTACAGCGGCAGACTGCGCAGCATCATTGCCTCACCGTGTAATCTGCTCTCCGTGGTATTGTCCTATGGCTTTTTTCCATCGCTGCTCGCAATCGGGGCTGTGGTGTTGGGCTTTGCGGTCGGCGCCGTATTATTTGGCATTGACTTCAGCGGCGTCAATATGGGCGCGGCAATGCTGACGATCCTCTGCGCCATGCTCTCCGCCTCCTGCTTCGGGCTGCTGCTGTCCGTGTTCGGCTTGCTGAGTGACAGTATGCATCTGATCCTTAACATGATGAATTACATTCTCATGCTCTTCACCGGTGCGGAGTTTCCCTTGTCGCAGCTTCCTGCATTTGGGCAGATCATTTCTAAGATTTTGCCTATGACACGAGCCATTGAAGCGATGAACTCGCTGTTCGGCAGCGGGACGGCGCAGTTTGCCGCGCTGCTCCTCGGCGAACTTGCAATGGCCGCGGTATATACGCTGATCTCCGTATCCATCCTGAAATACGCCGAAAGAGCCTGCCGGAAAAGCGGAAAATTTGACCTTTTTTGACCGATTGCCGGTGGTATTCCTGTCTCCGGAAACTGTTGAAAGATATTTTGGAGCAAATATCACTTGCTGAGTTCCTGCTTGCGTGATATAATAAACGCAAAATACAGGGAGGCTACAGCATGAAGCTTTATAATATCGTTGGCGGCGTGAATGGTGTTGGTAAGAGCAGCTTTACCGGTGTTTTGAAGGGTAGCCGTAATGACCTCGGCACGATCATTGATGTGGATAAGATCACCGCAGAGCTTGGCGGTAATGTGCTTACAGGCGGAAAGACAGCGGTTACAAGGATTCGGGAGTTTTTACAGCGGGGGGTATCCTTTACGCAGGAAACAACCCTTTCCGGTTATAAAACGGAGCAGACAGCGAAACAGGCGCGGGAGGCGGGCTATTATGTGCGCCTTTATTATATTGCGCTGGATACCGCACAGGAAAGCCTTGCGCGCATTGAAAACCGCGTTAAGCGCGGAGGGCATGACATTGACCGTGTAGATGTTCTGCGCCGTTTCTCGGGGCGCTGGGAAGCGGTTCAGAGAGTGCTTCCTTACTGCGATGAAGCGGAATTCTACGACAATGACAACGGCTTTGTGAAGGTCGCGGAATATCGAAATGGGGAGCTTTTGCCCCTTGGGGAGCGCCGCCCTGATTGGCTGAAGGAGCTGCAAGCTTATTTGCGCGGGAATGTGCTGAAATGAAACACACAGGGAGCCACCCCTCAAGGCGGCTCCCTGCTTTTGGCAGATGCAGGGCTGCGGCAATCAGACTGCTCTAAATTTTTTACTTGACATTTCTGCATTAGCGCTGTATAATAGAGATGGTTAGGGGACTGTAGCAGCTCGGAGCCCGTTCCTTTACCCCGTGAGAGCCGCCGAAGCCGACTCTCATTTTTTTGTTCTGTTTTTTTGCGTTAAGCGGCAATGAAAAAGTGCAGGAGTCACCCGAATATGGTGGCTCCTGCTTGTTTTTTCGAGCATTAAAACAAAGAACATCCTTTATCCGAAAATAAAGGATGTTCTTGGTACGCCGGAAGGGACTCGAACCCCCGACCTACTGGTTCGTAGCCAGTCACTCTATCCAACTGAGCTACCGGCGCATACCACGCTCAACGCGCTTAAATATAATAGCACGGGTGCTTAGAAAATGCAAGTACTTTTTTTAAAATATCAAAAATTTTTGATTTGGTTCAAGAAAAAGCTTTCATGCTGCACCCGCAATGTGGGAGCGACTGCACGGGATCGCCTCGTTGCTGCACTTTTCACACTGAAGTGGTGGGAGGTTTGAACGAAGTACGTAGTTCCTGCACGCGGCGGGGACATGTCCCCGCCCTACAAAGGGTTTCATAACAATGATACGGAAAGGGAGTTTGTGCGCAGTAGGTAGTTCCTGCACCGGCGCGCCGAGTCGTCACGCCCTACGGTGAGGGTGCGGTTTACGGTCGTAGGGCACGACGACTCGGCGTGCCGTCCGCGCAAGCGGCAGACGGAGCGGGGGGGCGGGTTTGTACGCAGTTGGTAGTCCCCGCCCTACAAAGGGTTTCATAACAATGACATGGAGGGGGAGCTTGTACGCAGTCGGTGGTTCCTGCACCGGGCGGCATGATAGCCGCCCCTACGGGTGATTTGGGGGCGAGGTGCTTATTTGGGGCTGAGCTCTACGGCGCGGCGGAGGATGCTATAGGCGGGGACGGGGCGGGGGAGCTGCATGGTGAAAGTCATTTGCGGGGTGCGCGGTTCGGTTAGAATTGCGCCGTCGGCGTCCGCCATGGTCGGCGCGGTGAATTCGAAGGGGCGAAGATCCGGTCCCACCAGCTCGACCGTATCGCCTGCTGTGAATTTATTGCGCAGCGAAAGGGTCGCAAGTCCGTTTTTGTCACAGTCCGTCACAATGGCGCAGACCTGCCAATCGCGGATGTAACGGGAATTCTCCGTGTATTGCCCCGGTGCACCGTAGAAAAAGCCGGTGGAATAGCGGCGGTGCGAGACGCGCTCGACCTCGTTGCGCCAGACCGGGTCAACGGGTCTGCCGGCGGCGACATCGTCGATCACATGGCGGTAAGCGCCGGTGACGATGGCGGCGTAATAGGCGGATTTGGCGCGCCCTTCGATCTTCAGGCAGTCTACGCCGACTTTCATCAGGTCGTCAATATGGTCGATCATGCACATATCGCGGGAGTTCATAATGTATGTGCCCTTTTCATCTTCAAAGACAGGGAAGTATTCGCCGGGGCGCTTTTCCTCCATCAGGGCGTACTGATAGCGACAGGGCTGGGCACATGCGCCGCGATTGCTGTCTCTGCCGGTCATATAGTTCGAGAGCAGGCATCTGCCCGAATAGGAGACGCACATTGCGCCGTGGGCAAAGGTCTCAATCTCCAAGTCCTTTGGGGTGTTTTGGCGAATGGTGCGAATTTCCTCTAAGGAAAGCTCTCTCGCAAGGACAACGCGCTTTGCACCTAACTCGTACCACGCGTTCGCGCAGGCGTAATTGGCGACGCTGACCTGCGTGGAGATATGGCGCTCGCAGTGGGGCGCGTATTTTTCTGCCGCGCGGAACACGCCGAGGTCGGCGATGATGAGGGCATCCACACCGCTTTGCTCGAGCAGTTCCAAATGCGCGGGAAGCCCCGCAAGCTCGTCGCTGCGGGGCATGGTGTTCACGGTGACATGGACTTTGACGCCGTGCGCGTGGGCATAGCGGACTGCCTCGGGCAGTTCCTCCGCCGGAAAGTTCCCCGCGAAGGAGCGCATGCCGAAGCTTGTCCCTGCCAGATAGACCGCGTCCGCGCCGTAGAGGACGGACATTTTCAGCCGCTCCATATCGCCGGCGGGCGCTAACAATTCGGGTTTATTCCGCATTTTCCTGCTCCTGTAAGAAGGCGTTGTGCTCGTCGTAGGTCTTGGAGAAGTGGTGCAGACCGGTGGAGTTGTCCAACGCGTAGAAATAATAGTCCGTATCCGCCGGGTTCAGCGCGGCGGTAATGCTCGACAGACCGGGGTTGGAAATCGGTCCGACGGGCAGACCCGTGTGCTTGTAGGTGTTATAGGGGCTGTCCACCTGCGTGTCCTCATAAGTCAGCGGACGGTTGATACCGCCGAGGGCGTAGACGACGGTCGCGTCGATGTTGATATAGGGCCAGTTTGCAGGATCGCACAGACGGTTATAGATGACGGAGGCGATGGTGCCGCTCTCGCTCGAAGCAGCGGTCTCGCGCTCGATCATAGAGGCGACGGTAATCAGCTCATAGACCGTAAACTGATGCGCGGTAATATAATCCTCGTCATAACCTGCCGCCTGCAGGCGTTCGGCAAAGTGCTCGTTGAGCAGGGTGAGCTGTTCCTGTGCGGTGTCGGAGAACTTGCGCTCAAAGTTCGTCAGCAGCTTGTCCAACACGCGCTCGGGGTCATCATTCTCATAGAAGTCGTAGGTGTCGGGGAAGAGGAAGCCCTCAAGGCGATTTTCATCGCCGTAAGGGATCCCCTCTAAGAACCAGTAGTCAAACTCCGTCTCCGCGGCGCAGGCTGCCAGCTTTTCCGCTGTGCAGACGCCGTTTTTCTCCATCAGCGCGAAGATCTGCGCGGCGGTCATGCCCTCGGGGATCATCACGCGGACGGTGGTGCGGTTGGGACTGTTGGCAATCATGCCGTTGACGAGGGCATGATAGTCAAAGTTGTAACAGATCTGATAGGTGCCGGGATCCATTGTCTCCGTGGAATCCGTGAATTTGCAGTAGAATTTGAACAGCCACGGATATTTGATCACGCCCTTGTCCTCTAACATCTGCGCGATATCGTCGAGCGTTGCGCCCTCCGGGATCGTAACGGTCAACACTTCATCCGACCTGCCGAATGCCAGCACATCCTGCGCGCACTCCCAGACGCCGTAGCCTAAGCCGACCGCAGCAATGCCGACGATGACCAGATAGAGCAGCACCTTGACGAACAGGGGCACAAGGCGGTGCTTGCCCTTGCGCTTCGGCTTTTCGGGGGGCGGCTCATCGCTGTCTTCGTCGTCGTAATCGTCCTCATCCGTTTGGTAATCGCCCAATGGGGTGGGCAGGGGATCGTCCTCATACTCGCCGTAATCGTCGAAGGCGGCGCCGAAGTCGGGTGTGAAATCCGCATCCTCCGCAGCGGGCGGGGGAAAATTACGGTCTTCGTCAGACGGCGCTTCTTCGAGCAACTGATCCGTTTCGGCAAGCAGCGTATCAAGATTCAGCTCCTCGTCGGAACCGTAGATATCATCATATTGATCAGACATTTCTGTCCTCCTTTCGGAAGTGCGGGAGTCAGCGGACTGCCCCGCGATATACGACACCCGCCGCGACCTTTTTTGCCGCTTCCTCGCCGCGCAGCGCGGTGATCAGCGCAAGGGCAAAGTCGAACGACGCGCCTGCGGCTCTGCCGGTAATGAGCTTGCCGTCCTGCACGACGGGGGCGTCCTGCATGCTTGCGCTGCCCATTTCGTTTTCCATGCCGGGGTAACAGGTCGCTTTTTTGCCCTCCGTGATGCCGAGAGCGGCGAGGACAGTCGGCGCGGCGCAGATGGCGGCGATGAAGCGATCTTTTTCATGGAGCGCACGGACGGCGGAGAGAACCGCTTCACTGCCGCGGATGGAGGCGACCCCGCCCAATCCGCCGGGCAGGACGAGCAGCTCCGCGTCCGAGAAGTCCGTCTCCTCCGCGACGCAGTCCGCGCGGACGGTGATGCCGTGGCTGCCTTGGATCTCTAAGCCGCCGATGCCCGCAAGGCGCACTTCGATACCTGCGCGGCGCAGCAGATCGCAGGGGACGAGCGCTTCCGCCTCCTCAAAGCCCTTTCCGAGTATGATATAGACCATGTGTTATTCCTCCAAACAGTTTTGCACGAGGTGAAAGATCTCGTTGTGAATATCGTCGATGGTGCGCATTTTGCCGTCGCGGGCGCAGTCAATGATTGTCCAGCCGTAGAAATGCGCCGCTTGCAGACCCGTGTTGCGGCACAGACGCAGATAATCCATGTTCTGCTCATGGATATCCGCCAGCGTGTTGGTCTGCACCTCCCGCTTGCGGAGCATTTCTCCCGTCAGCTCGGTCGGCACATCCAAATATAGGACGAGATCGGGCTGCGGAAGTTCCATATGCCGATACTCGAAATCATACAGCCAGCGGAAGAACGCCTCGCGCTGCTCCTCCGGCTCCTTCGACGCCTGATGGACGGCGTTGGAGGTGGTGTAGCGGTTGGAGAGCATCAGACCGCCGTTTTGGTAGTATTTGCCCCAGACCTTGCGGTAAGAGGCGTAGCGGTCGACGGCGTAGAAGGTGGAGGCGGCGTAGGCGTTGACATCGGAGGGCTTGCTGCCGAATTCGCCGCCGAGGTACATACGGATGAGCGCGGAGGAAGGCTCGGAATACTGCGGAAAATCCATGGTTCGGAAGTCGATGCCGAGTGATTTCAGGCGCTTGGTCAAAAGCGCGAACTGCGTGGTCTTGCCGGAGCCGTCCGTTCCTTCAAACACAATCAGCTTTCCCATGTTCATTACCCTTTCATTCTCATTTTGATTGCCGCAAAAATAAATTTCGGCAAACGCATCATGCGCCCGAGGCGGCGCGGTTCTTTGATGAGCCGATAGAGCCACTCGAGCTGCAAACGGATCATCCATCTTGGGGCGCGTTTGACCGTGCCCGCGATGCCGTCGAGTGTGCCGCCCAAGCCGATCATCAGCTTTACATTTAATTCGTGCGCGTGTTCGTGCATGAAATACTCCTGCTTCGGCGCGCCGAGGCAGACATAGACGACGTCAGCCTGTGCCTCGTTGATGCGGCGCACCGCTTCTGCTTCGTCCTTGAAATAGCCGTCCATCGTGCCGCAGACGCAGAGCTTCGGATGCTTTTCCAGCATTTTTTCCGCCGCCAGCTCCGCGATGCCGGGCTTACTGCCTAAGAGGAAGAGACGCTTTCCTGTTTCCTCCAAGATCTGCAGCAGATTCTGCGCAAACTCAATGCCCGCGACCTTCTCTTTGAGCGGCGTCTTGAGCAGCTTTGCGCCGAGAACGACGCCCGCGCCGTCGGGCAGGACGAGCGAGGCTGCATTCAGCACCTCGCGGAATTTTATGTCATGCAGCGCTTCATATGCCATCTCCGCGTTCGGCGTCACGCAATAGGCCGCCTCGCCGCTCTCCAGCAGCGCCCGCCCGCGCTCCAACGCCTCCTGCATGGTCACATTGTCATAGAGCACTCCCAAAACATCGGTTTTCACGCGCATACCTCTTCCATTTTATTCTGCAACCATTTTACCACAGAATTCGAACTTTGTCTACGGTTCAATTTCACATTCTGCGCTCCGCCGCATACTATGTTGTGAAAGCATATTTCTGCTTTGTAAGCGCGGCGCGTCCGCGGTTACTTAACTTCGTTCTTCGGGAGGTAATATTATGGCGGAAAACACCTACGAGGCAGCGGGCGGCGGCGAAGGGAAGCAGCCTGTCTGCATACATTCTCATCAGATCATGGATAGCTGCCTGGATAAGGATTGCGTGGAGGAGCTGCGCGTCTATCTCACCACACAGTCCCAGGCGGCGCTGGACGGCGCGACAACCGCGAAGACCCGCTGCGCGGAGCTTCTGTTTGTGGATGTCGATGTGGAACAGCTTCCCTACAAGGCGGGGCATTTCTCGGTCGATCTCACCTTCTACTACCGTATCATCGGCGACGCGATCATGGGCGGGACGCGTCCGACCACCATCACGGGGCTTGCGGTTTTCGCAAAGCGCGTGGTGCTTTACGGCGGCAAGAGCAGGGCAAAGACCTTCCGCAGCACCGATGAAATTCCCACGGCGGAGTCCCTGCTGCAATGCGAGAAGCCCCTTGCCATTGTGGAGGCACTCGACCCGATGATCCTCTCCGCAAAGGTCAAGGAGGTCTGCGAGTGCCGCCGCTGCGAGACGGAGCTGACCGATATTCCCGCGAATATCGTCGAGAGCTTCGGGGAGCAGCTCGTACTCTCGGGCGAGAGCAAGCGCCTGTATGTTACGATTGGGCAGTTCTCCACCGTCCGCCTCGAGCGTGACACACCGCTGTCGATCGAAGTGTGCGAATACTGCGCGCCGACGCGGGAATGCTGCGACGACGATTGCTGCGAGGAGGACCCCTGCGAGCTGTTCAGCCACATTGATTTTCCGATGCGCGCCTTCTTCCCCGACAGCCACGGGGGAGAGCGCAAGGAAAACTCCTGCCGCACCTGCGGCGGCTGACGCTACAGCTTATGCAAAAGCAGCTTGTCTCATAAATGACCTCGCCTCGTTTTCCGTTTTTGGAAAACGAGGCGAGAAATGTTTATGGGGAAATTTTTCAGGCGGATGCAGGAACGAGTTTGTACGCAGTCGGTGGTTCCTGCACGCGCCGGGGACATGTCGCCCGCCTACAGGGGGGCGTGACAATGACAGGGAGGTTGCCCTGATTTGTCATTGCGAGACCGGTGCGCACGCTATCCGCAAGGGGTACGTTGCATCTGTAACACTCCTTCGCCGCGAAGGGCTGCGCACCGGTCGTGGCAATCTCCGGTTGGAGGTTTGTACGCAGTCGGGGGTTCCTGCACGGGATTGCCACGTCGCTGCGCTCCTCGCAATGACAGTGGAGGGGAGTTTGTGCGCGGTCGGTGGTTCCTGCAACAGCTTACGCGGACGGCATCAAGTCGGTTGACCCTGCAACCTTTGATTGCACCTGCTGCTGTAGGGAATATTGCCTTTGCTGATAGCGCGCTCGGCAGTTTCGCAACGATAGAATTTATTTGACTATTATAAAGAAAACGACACCTGACGGTTTAATGACATTCCGTAGGCGTCGTTACTTTGTTTCCGCATCAAGTAAGGCACGGATATAAACACCGGATAGCTCTTTGCCCCGTGGCGATAGTTTTCGCCATTGGGTTAGATGCGCTTGCTCTTCCGGTGTTGGCAGCGCCGCCGGATTCTCCTCGCCGAAAAACTCAGCAAGGGTAATCCCAAAGCCATCGCAAATGCGGGATAATGTAGATATTGAAGGGGCGGTTCCTCGATTGAACATGGTGTTGAGCGTAGAGTAGGAGATACCGCTTTCTTTTACCAAACGATAATACGACCAAGAACGTGCCTCACAAAGTGCCTGAATGCGCTGAATGATCTCAGATTCTTCCATATGCCGTGCCTCCTGCTTATGGTATTTTTATTATATCTGCTTCATCTTATTCTCGTTAGATATGAAAATGAAAAATAAACATTGAAATTATAACGAAAATGCGATACAATAAAAATGAGTCATTATTAGAAAGTGCGGGTCGCAAAGGGGGGTGACGGTCGGGAAGGCAGATTGTGAGGCTCCCGCAGCGGAGGAGGATGGCTGAGATTAAATGCTCAATATTCCGAAATCCGTATGCCATTCGAGTCGTCAGCTGCACCTTGTTCCGGCACCCAAATCCGGCGCTCGCCATCTGCGCAGACCTTTCCCGTGGTCGAAGCGGGGGCATTTCCGACCGCAGACACTGCACCGCAACCGGGCGCTCTTTCCGGGGCTTGCCTAAATGTCAACTTGTTTGCCGACAGATGTTGCTTCTATCTCTACATTTTCTATATGTTGAAATCACGTGCAAGTTGTTGAAAATGGTTGATTTTTACAGCCTCTTGGCGTATTATTTTAACATAAGGGGGTGTCTTTATCCGTAAAACTGAAGGTTCTGCAAAATGTTTTAGCGAAATGAATGATGAGCAAGTACAGATTATTATCCCTATTTCCTGCAGCGGTCATGATGTTCAGTTGCGTGAACACATTTCCTGTCACTGCAATCGTGCGCTGTAATCCAGCTTTTACTGCGAGCAGAGGCAGTGGGAACCCCGGCAAAGATGTCACCCTGATGGTAGATATTGTCAAAAATTCTCGAGTGTGTAGCTCGTTTTATTGACATTTAAATGTAATTTTGAAAACTATAGGTATATTGTGTTATTATCTTCATTCAAAGAATTTAAAATCTTACAAAGAGTAATTGGAGGGGTACTTATGCGAAATATCTTTAAAAAGTTGCTTTCACTTGTTATAGCTCTTGCTCTCATAGTGGGCTTAATGCCTATGTCCGCTATTACTGCAAATGCAGACAGCTGGGATTTGATGAATGGTGGAACCGTCTCAAGTGGACAGACAGCAACTATAACTTGTTATGGTGTAGCTGCATGGCAAAGCACAAGCTTTGAGTGGGAGAGCACCGGTAATACTCTTGCTACTATAACAGGTACTAATGCAAGCGGTGAAGTGATTTATACACGCCAAATCAATGGTTCTCTGTCTGTATCAAAAATCTTCTGTTATGGTGGGGAACAATATGTAATTGATGTCATAAAAGGATCTGTTAAGATTTGGTATGCTGTAGCTAATACAGCATTTCCAAAGATAACTATAACAGAGAAAGAATCAGATGTGCCCACTGCATCAGCCTATGATTATATCAAAGTAGAAAGCTCCACCAGTGATGATAATTACTTTTACGTTACGGTTGCGTACAATCTTGTTTCATGCGAACAGGGCGCAATTATGTTTGGTGTTGAGTCTAATAATTCTGGCTCGTATACGATCCTTGCAGATTTAGAACATATTGTTAGTGCAGGTGTTGGGCTTCATACATTTACAATCCCAAGAGAAGAGGTCAACGATGAGGATGTTTATGTAAATATTATGCCCTATCCCCATGGAGATTTCTGGGATCCGTTAGATTCTGAAAAATTTAAATTGAAATTGACCTTATCTGATGATTTGCTAAATCAGCGTGAGAATTATTACTCTATAACAAAGCCTTCCTTCTCGATTTTGGGTTCCGGTGAGAATCAGTTGGTTGGTCAGGATGGATATATTGTAAATTATAATGGCAATCAATACACTACAAATTCATCAGGAAGAGTATTAGTTCAGGACACTAACGATCCTACGGAAGATGTTCTTATTACGAAAGAGGGATATTATGATCATCAGATTCCTAAAGAGGTAATAAGGAATTTCAATAGGGTATATATGCACAAGACCACCGTGCAAGAGCCATACTTGGATAATTTTTATATGCGTTACGATGGCTCAAATACATGGGAAAACGTCTTGTATAACTCTATATGTTTTACGGAGTTGAGCTCGGAGGCATTTGACATTTATGTGTCGGCGAATTGGTGTGGTCAGCCTGCAATGAAGATTTACTTGCAGCAGGGAGAGGCCAGACTTGAGTTAACAGAAGGTTTCAACGAAAATGTCGTCTTAGGAAGCAATTTCTCTGCAACCGGAGGAACTATATATTTATGTTTAGAAACGGCAGGAAAGACATATAAGTTCTCTCCTAAAATTTTCGTTTATGATTACAATCTAAAACTGGATATAGATTTAGGCTCTCAAGATGAGACAGAGATCAGTGATGATATTCCAAGTGTAGGCGGGGAAAAATTAAAAATAAGCTGTTCTATGCTTGACTTTCTTCCTGTAAAGATTTCTGTTTCGGCAGATGGAACAATTACCGGTACGATAGGTGTTACTTTAGAGGATAAATACCAGAATACTTGGTATGAAGAAATTAAAGGTAGTGTTTCTTCGCATGATGAAACAAGTATTGCTGAAACATTTAAGAAGTTAAAAAAGGCCGAAGTTCCAACATGGGAAAGTAAGTCCAGTATCGGTATTGGCGTAAATATGTCTATTATAGGATATTTGACTGCACATGTTGTGAAAGAATCTACGAATCCTGACCTAGTAGGCACACTTCAGATTGATAGTATTGAATGTGCTATTTCTATAGAGGGAAAAGCATCTGCGTCTGTACAGCAATTTTATGGCGTTGTTCCGGTATATTGGTCTACCGAACTTGGGTTAAATATTGCGTTTGCTTTTAAGATGCAAAAAGAGACACCGGAATCAGATTATTGGGATATTGAAATGCCTCGTATGGTGATAGAAATTGCCGTGAGTGGTTCTGGTAGTTTGGGCGTAAGCAAAATAGTTAGCGCTGGACTTAAGGCAAGTGGTAAAGTAACTATTACGATTCATGCACCAGATTATAATTTCGATTCTTCCTCGTGTTACGTTCAAGTAACGTCATATGTTATAGGTGAAATACTGACGTTTAAGGGAGAACTGGATTTTTGGAGATCCGGCGAGGAATACCTCTGGGGCGAAGAGTATGAGGAGTCTTTAAAGACAACAGCATTCTCATTGTGCAGTGATCTATCAAGATATCGTGTTGCCTCTGTATTAAACGAAGAAACAGATAATAAGGAAGTTACATTGCAAACTGAAGATGGCGTAAATTATACAAAAAAAACCTTTGATTCGTTGTCTTATTCCAATTCAAGTGTACAAACGGTAAAACTGTCAAATGGTAAAACATTGTTTGTATGGGTTGATAGTGCTCCTGGTCGTTCTGACATTAATAAAGCAGCTTTATATTATACAGTGTTTGATCCGAGTACAAACGAGTATACCGAAGTTAAAATGGTTAAAGATGATGGGACCTCGGATTTTACGCCGCAATTAACTGTGGGTGAAAATGGAGTGTATCTTGTTTGGGCAAATATTTCTGATGTTGCTGATAATGATATGTCCTTGGCAGATTTTTCAGCAATGATGGAAATAGCATTTATGGAATTTAATGAAGAGGAAAACACATTTGCCAATTATATGCAGCTAACTGAAAATGGAAGCTTGGATATGATACCTTATGCAGCTGAAAGCAAAGGTTTACCTTATGTTGTTTGGGTTAACGATGAAGGTGGAAATTTGTTGGCAACAAGCAACCAGGTTAATCTTGTTGTGGCAACTTTTGATGGTGAAAATTGGAATACTACTGTTCTCCAAGAGGGATTGAATAGTATTACGTCTATGGTGGCGGTTAGCGCAGACGAAGGCGTTGATGTTTACTATACTATGGACAACGACCTTGACTATTCGACGGGTGCTGACCAGGAACTATATCGATATGCAGCAGATGACATTATTCAGGTTACTGAAAACGAATATCCTGAAAGTGACCTGAGACTTATTGATGGAAAACCTGTTTGGTTGTCTAATGGTTGTGTAACCTCAATGAGTGGGGTACTTACTAATAGATTTACTGCAAATGTTTATGGGACTGCTGCTTATGATGGTGGTACTGTAACTCTCTATTCGGAACTGACAGGCACAGAAACTGCATCTGAAAGTATTTATGCAGTATTCACTCACAATGGAATAACAGGTGTTCCGATTAAAGTAGCTGATACAGATAGCATTGTAAGATCTATAGATGCATACTTTGATGGTGGTAATCTTTGTTTTTATACAACTGAAAATTCTATTGTTGACGGCATCGTAAGCAGCAGCGCTATTGTTGAATATAATGTTGAGCTGCCAAATTCTTTAGTGATTACTGGTACAAGTTACAATGACTATTCCCTGAAATCAGATGGGGAGCTTGTTGCTAATGTTTCAGTGCGAAACGTAAGCTCTTTACCGATTGAGAAGTATGTAGTCACTGTATATGATGAAAAAGTTTCGGATGTACGCACAACTCGAATCTATGTGCCGACCGCATCCGGTGACCAAAAAACTTTAGAGATAAGCATACCCATTCCAAGCGCAATTGAAGAGGAATACTTAACGTTTGGAATACAACCTGTATTTTTAAATGGCGAGACTGGGGAAACAACTGAAGGAACCGTTACAGTTTATCCATGCGATGTTTCTTTAGAAGACTTTACGGCATATAACGAGAATTCAGGAGTAAGTGTTACATTGTCCGTTGTAAATCGTGGCATCAAACCCATTGATGATGTAGATGTTGTTATTTATAAAATTGGTGATGAAAATACTGAGATTTACTCAACCACTATTTTTCAAATAGATGTTGACGATACTGAGGTTATTGAGTTTGTTTCCAACAATCTTTCACCGAATGATATACTTTATGCTACGGCAACATCTCCATACGTTGAGAATACTATTGTAAATAATGAAATTCATACCGCTGTTATAAATACTCCGGCTCAAGATAGCCAAATGGAAGAAACAGATAATATTCTTAATTTGGACGAATCGAAGACTCTGGAGCTTTCCGGTGGTGAATATGGACTATATGCGTTTCTTCCTGAAGAAGATGGATGGTATGCATTTTTCTCTGAAAGCGAAAGTGATACATACGGAATATTGTATGATGGTTCAATGAATCAATTACAATCAGATGATAATGATGGAGAAAACTCTAATTTCAAGATCATAGCAGAGCTTGTGGGCGGCGAAACTTACTTGATTAAAGCCAGATTCTATAGTTATGGGCCCGGAAGTTTCGATTTGAAGGCAATTAAGCTGGTTCCGGCAGAAACTATTGTAATTGAACAAGGTGATTTGATAGAAGGGTATCCCTTTGAAAGCACTTGCTTATCAGCTTGTATGACTCCGGATAATCATATACCGGAATCATATATGTGGTCATCTAACGATACAACGGTTGCTACAGTTGATTCGTATGGTGAAGTGTCGTACAAAACACCGGGTACTGCTACTATCACAGTAACATCAGATAGTGGCCTTAGCGATTCAATTGAAGTTATTGTAAAAGAATTCCCGGATATTTCACTTGATGAGACAAAGACTGTTGTAATTGATGAGAACCAAAAAGTTGGTTACTTCAAGTTTACTCCTGAAGAAGATGGATGGTATGCACTTTATTCTGTTTCAGAAGGGGATACATTTTGCTCTTTATACAATGCCACCGGAAGTCAGCTTGCTTATAACAATAATAATGGCGATAACTCTAATTTCAGAGTAGAATACAAAATGACAGCCGGCGAAACGTATGTGTATAAGGTGGAATATTACTATAGCAGCACAACAGGTTCTTTTGATGTTATACTTGAAAAAATGCTTGCTGCGGAATCTGTTTCAATAGTTCAAGGGGAAACTTTAACGGCTTATATAGGCGATAATGTTGGTTTATCCGTCGAATTCTCGCCAATAGATTGTATTGAAGAAAATGTTACTTGGACCTCGAGCGATGATGCCGTTGCAACAGTTGATGATCATGGTTATGTTTCAATGCTTGATGCTGGTGAAGTGGATATAACTGTTACATCTGAAAATGGATTAACTGCTGTTTGTACGATTACTGTAACAGACTATCCTACAATCGTAATCGGGGATCAAAAGACAGTTGAAATTACCGATATACACAAGTACGGTTATTTCTATTTTACGCCTGAAAAATGTGGGACATATGTATTTTATTCAATCTCCGATTTTGACACATATGGTTACCTGTTAAATTGCGATGGTTCGTCTATTGCCTCAGACGATGATGGTGGGGAAGGTAATAATTTTAGAATTGAATATGCACTTACGGCTGGGGAAACATATTTGCTGAAATGTAGGTTCTATAGGAGTAATGTAAGAGGAACGTTTGATGTCCGACTTATCAAATCGGTAGATGCTGATCCTATGCTGGGCCATAGCTACACCAGCACTGACAACGGCGATGGAACGCATACCTCGACCTGCTCTGCCTGCGGTGATACTGTCATAGAAGAACACATCTACACGGATGGTGTCTGCATCTGCGGAGCAGGGAGCGCCGAGTTCGTCCTGACGGATGTTCTGAATGACGGCGATAAGGTCATCATTGTCAATAAGGACGCCGGAAAGGCGATGTCTGAAAATGATTTCAGTTCGAGCTATCCCAACTACCGTGCAAGTGTCAACGTGACGCCTGCCGACAGCAAGCTCCTGACCAATGACAGTAAGATCATATGGGATGTTGTCAAGACTGAGGACGGTAATTATCAGTTTAAGAACGATGCGGGGGAGACGCTGGCGGCACCTTCCGTGAATTCCTATTTGAGCTTTGCTGATACCAACAATGTCTGGTCCATTGAATATGCTGCTACGATGGGCGACTGCCACTTTATCAGAAATACTACGGCTGTCGACGGCAACGGCATTGCGCAGTATGTGAATTGGTTTGAACGGTACGACGAATTTGAAACATACTACCTCAGCAATGCGGCGGAGACCACGTTTGCCATGCAGTTCTATGTTCTCTACACAGGCGGCGAGCTGCCCCATGTCCACACCTGGGGCGAAGGCACCGTGACGAAGGAGAGCACTTGCGCGGAAACCGGCGAGATGACCTTTGCCTGTGCGTGCGGAGAGACGCGGACTCAGACGATCGCGGCAACGAGCTACCACAATTACACCTACACCGACAACGGCGACGGAACGCATACAAGCACCTGCTCCGTCTGCGGTGATACCGTCACAGAGGAACACATCTATACGGATAGTTGCTGTATCTGCGGAGCAAGGCGCACCGAGTTCCTTCTGACTGACGTTCTGAATGACGGCGATAAGGTCATCATCGTCAATAAGGACGCCGGAAAGGCCATGTCTGAAAATGATTTCAGTTCGAGCTATCCCAACTACCGCGCAAGTGTCAACGTGACGCCTGCCGACGGCAAGCTCCTGACCGATGACAGTAAGATCATATGGGATGTTGTCAAGACTGCGGACGGTAATTATCAGTTTAAGAACGACGCGGGCAAGACGCTGGCGGCACCTTCCGTGAATTCCTACCTGAGCTTTGCCGATACCAACAATGTCTGGTCCATTGAATGTGCTGCTACGATGGGCGACTGCCACTTTATCAGAAATACCACGGCTGTCGGCACCAGCGGCGCTTCCCAGTATGTGAATTGGTTTGAACGGTACGACGAATTCGAAACATACTACCTCGGCAATGCGGCGGAGACCACGTTTGCCATGCAGTTCTATGTTCTCTACACAGGCGGCGAGCTGCCCCATGTCCACACCTGGGACGAGGGGACTGTGACGCAGGAGGCCACCTGCACGGAAACAGGCGAGATGACCTTTGCCTGTGCGTGCGGAGAGACGCGGACTCAGGAAATTGCGGCAGCAGACCATACAGTTGTCACCGACGCTGCGGTTGCTCCCTCCTGCACCGAATCCGGTCTGACGGAAGGCTCCCACTGCGAAGTCTGCGGCGTAACCATCGTTGCGCAGGAAGTTATTACTGCAACCGGTCACAGCTACATCTACAGCGACAACTGCGACGGCACGCATACCGTTGGCTGCGAAAATTGCGACTACAGCACTGTCGAAGCGCACAGCTTTGTTGACGGCGTTTGCGTCTGCGGCGCAGCGGAAGTTGTTGCCCCGATCGAAGACAGCTCCTTGAAGTTTGTTACCACTGCATTCACCATGGGTGCAGAGTTGAAGTTTGTATTCATCATGACCTCTGCAACCGCCACCAAGTATCCGACGACCTATGTCGATGTCGTTGTTAACGGTGCGGATGGTGAAACGACGGTCAGATACAACCTTGAAGACATGGTGCAGTACGGAGCAATCTACAGAGTGGAATTTGCCGGTCTTGCCGCAAAGAACATGGGCGACAGCTTCACTGCTACTATCCACGCGGAGGCTGCGGACGGAACGCAGTATGTCGGCGTTTCTATGACCGCAAGTATTGCCGACCAAATCAAGGCAACGCTCCGTAAATCCAACTCCAGCGCAGCGGCAAAGACGCTGGCAGTTGATATGCTGAATTACGGTGCAGCAGCACAGCAGTACTTCGGCTACGATACAGAGCATTTGGTCAATGGGGATCTCACGGCAGAAGAGCTTGCATATGGCACGCAGGAGGTTCCCACGATTGCAAACACCATGAGCAAGACCGGCACCGGTACGATCACCGTTGTTACCCCGTCTGTCACGCTGCGGTCCAAGGTTACGCTGAACATGCTGTTCAATACCGCGAATTACACCGGTGATGTCAGCAAGCTGACCTACAAGGTAACGGATGCAGCAACCGGCGAAGTCGTCTTTACCGGCACACCCGTACAGCAGAGCGGTACAATTTATAAGTGCGTCTATGATGATGTCGGCGCAAAGAGAATGCGTTCCAATATTACCATCGGCATCTATGACGAGAACGATGAACTTGTCTCGCAGGTGCAGACTTGGAGCGTGGAAAGCTATATCGCCGACATCCTCGGCAGAAGCGCAACCTCCGATACCACAAGAGGTCTGCTGGAGAACATGATCAAGTACGGTGACGCTGCTGCCGCATATCTCGGCTGATTCTGATGCAATAGTATACTGTGAAATCTAAAGCTTTATAAAGCAGCTTCGTCGGCGAACGTAGGGCACGACGACTCGGCGTGCCGTCCGCGTAAGCGGCAGAGGGTAGGGATGAACAGGTTTGTGCGCAGTCGGGGGTTCCTGCACGGGATTGCCGCTTCGCTGCGCTCCTCGCAATGACAGTGGAGGGGAGTTTGTGCGCGGTTGGTAGTTCCTGCACCGGCGCGCCGGGGTCGTCGCGCCCTACGGCGAGGGTGCGTTTCACATTCGTAGGGCACGACGACTCGGCGTGCCGTCCGCGTAAGCGGCGGAGGGTAGGGATGAACGGGTTTGTGCGCAGTCGAGGGTTCCTGCACAGGATTGCCACGTCGCTGCGCTCCTCGCAATGACAGTGGAGGGGAGTTTGTGCGTGGCTGGGGGTTCCTGTACCGGCGCGCCGGGGTCGTCGCGCCCTACGGCGAGGGTGCGTTTCACATTCGTAGGGCACGACGACTCGGCGTGCCGCCCGCGTAAGCGGCAGAGGGTAGGGATGAACAGGTTTGTGCGCAGTCAGGGGTTCCTGCACGAGATTGCCGCGTCGCTGCGCTCCTCGCAATGACAGTGGAAGGGAGTTTGTGCGCGGTTGGTAGTTCCTACACGCGGCGGGGACATGTCGCCCGCCCTACAGGGGGCGTGACAATGACAGGGAGGTTGCCCTGATTTGTCATTGCGAGACCGGTGCGCACGCTATCCGCAAGGGGTACGTT
>JBJDYD010000004.1:0-20151 GCA_051867015.1 Faecousia sp.
TCTCATGGCTGGTGCTTGCGGCACTTTTGATCGGCTTGCTGCCGCAGGGCGCTTTGTTCGCAAATGCCAATTCCGAGACGGATGTTGCATATCCGGTCGATGGCGGCAATATCTATTTTGATAAGCTGACGGGAACGGTTACCGGATGTGACGCCTCTGTCACGTCTGCGGTAATTCCGGAGCAGATCGAGGGCGTTACGGTGACTGCTTTAGGCATGGGTGCCTTTGGCAGCTATGATGGGGACAACTTAACCTTAAAGCGTGTCGTTTTGCCGGAGACGGTAACAGATCTTGGCACAGAGACTTTCCGCTATTGCGCAGCTTTAGAGGAAGTCAATATCCCTGCGGGTGTGACGGAGATCGGTTATGAATGCTTTAACCGCTGCCTGAGTTTAGCGAGCATTGTTCTGCCGGAAGGATTAAAACGGATTGAATACGATGCTTTCAATAAATGCGAAAGCTTGCAGGAGATCCTCATTCCTGAGGGCGTGGAGCTGATCGGCGGCGAAGCGTTTTTTGGCTGCACCGCTCTTACGGCTATGCATATCCCGTCGAGCGTGACGGAGATCGGCAATGTGGCGTTTTACGAAACAGGCTTCTATAACAATGAAAGTAACTGGAGCGGCAACGCGCTGTATTTGGACGGATGGCTGCTTGACGTAAAAGAGTCGGAGCAGACAGAACTGCAAATTGCCGAGGGAACAAAGCATATCGCAGATAATGTTTGTTTCGGACATACGGCGCTGCAGTCTGTCTCTTTCCCGGAAGGACTGGAGACGGTCGGCACTTCGGCATTTTACGGGTGCGGAAACGTAAAGAGCATTGTCTTCCCTGAGAGCCTGGAAAAATTGGGAAACTATATATTTTACGCGTGCGACAGGTGGATCGAGGTATACTTCACGGGAGACGCGCCTGAGATCGGCATGGGAGCGTTCTACTCTTGTGTCTCAGAAATTCCATTGAAATTTGCCATCAGCGATGACATGACGATGTTCTATATCGAGGGGAAAGCGGGCTGGACTTGTCCTCGGTGGAACGGTTATCCGACTGCGACTTGGGACGGTGTGAATGTGCCTGAGCCTCCTGCGGATGAGATTACATATCCTGTCGAGGGCGGCAGCCTCTATTTCAGAAAATCAACCGGAGAAATTTACGATTGCGATGAAAGCGTGACCGCCGCAGATATTCCCGCAGAGCTTGAGGGCGTCGCGGTGACAAGCATTTCCAACCATGCGTTTGCAGAGTGCGGCAGTCTGACGAGCGTGACAATTCCGGACAGTGTGACGAGAATCGGCGCAGAGGCATTCTCCGGCTGCGGCAGCTTGACGGGCGTCACGATCCCTCCCTCTGTGACAAGCATCGGTGCTTCGGCGTTTATCAATTGCGGCAATCTGTCAATCATAACGGTATTGGATCCGATGTGTTACATAGAGTGGGGCCGTGCAACGCTCGGCTACTTTGAAACGACTGTGGTTCATGGCTATCTGAATTCTACCGCACAAAGCTATGCGGAAGAGTATGGCAATCCTTTTACTACGCACGAATTTGCAGACGGCGTCTGCACGATCTGCGGAGTAACGCCTCTGGTTTATCAGGGAAGCTGCGGCGAGAATCTGACGTGGTCGATGGACATGGATACCGGTGTATTGACGTTCACCGGTACGGGCGCAATGGACGAGTATACCTGCATCCCGCCATGGGATTCCTATAACTATTTTGTCACGCAAGTTGTTTTGCCGGAAGGACTGACCAACATCGGCAGCTGGGCATTTGAAAACTGCGTGAATCTGACGGAAGTTGATATTCCCTCGACGGTGACGGCAATTGATGAGGGCGCCTTTTGGAATTGCAACCGTCTGGAAGCTTTGACTTTGCCCGACGGCTTGGAGATGATTGGTCCGCAGGTGTTTTCCCAGTGCAGACGCTTGGCGGATATGGAGCTTCCGTCCGGCGTAACGAGCATCGGCGACGGGGCGTTCTACGGGTGCAGCGGCCTGACAGAAATGACAATCCCTGACGGTGTGACAAGTATCGGTCAGTATACATTCGCATATTGTGATTGTTTGACAAGTGTGACGATCCCGGAAAGTGTCACAAGCATCGGCAGCTCGGCGTTCTGCTGTTGCGCTGCTTTGCAGAGTGTGACGATCCCGGATAGCGTGACGAGTATCGGCGATTCGGCATTTAGATGTTGTAACAGTCTGACAAGCATTACGATCCCCGGCAGTGTGCAGCAGATCGGCCGAGAGACCTTCTTCTGGTGCGCTGCTTTGACGAGTGTAACGATTCAGGAAGGCGTGCAGAGTATCGGCGATTCCGCGTTTTATAATTGTTTCAGCTTGACGAGCGTTACCATTCCGGAAAGCGTGAGGGACATTAACGAATGCACGTTCTATAACTGTGGCAGCTTGGCAAGGGTGACAATTCCGGAAAGTGTAACGAGCATCGTCTACAAGGCTTTCTACGGCTGTGAAGACTTGAAAGCGGTGTGCTTTATGGGGGATGCACCGGAGCTGGGAGAAGAGGTATTTATGACCTTTAACGTCGGGACCGGCATGAGCGACAGTATCCCTGATTTGGTACTGTACTATATTGAAGGGAAGTCCGGCTGGACAAGTCCGACATGGAACGGTTATCCGACTGCGACGTGGGACGGTGAGAGCATTCAGCACGAGCACTCTTATGAGGAGAGCGTGGTTGCGCCGACTTGCACGGAACAGGGCTATACCACGCATACTTGTAAAATCTGCGGGGACAGATACACGGATACTTATGTGGATGCGCTGGGGCATGACTACGATGCTTGGGTGCAGACGAAAGCACCGACTTGTACCGAAACGGGAGAGGAGGAACGGATATGCCTGCGGTGTTTGGTGTATGACATAAGAGAAATTCCGGCAAAGGGACATACTGAGGTAATCGACAATGCGGTTGCGGCGACTTGTACCGAGACGGGTAGAACCGAAGGAAAGCATTGTGCCGACTGCGGCGCTGTTTTTACCGCGCAAGAGACTACTCCCGCACTCGGGCATGATTTCGGCGCATGGACGCAGACAAAAGCGCCGACTTGCATCGAGAAGGGTGCGGAGGAGCGTACCTGCTCGCGTTGCAGCGAAACCGAGACAAGAGAAATCGCGGTGAAGGAACATACTGTGGTCATCGACGCAGCGGTGGAGGCTACCTGCACCGCAGCAGGCAAGACGGAAGGGAAGCATTGCTCTGTGTGCAACGCCGTCTTACTTGCGCAAAAGGTCATTCCGGCGCTCGGACATGAGTATGAAAACGGCGTATGCGTGCGGTGCGGGGAGGAAGACCCGGACGCGCAGCCGGTAGAGTTTGCGGACGCTCCGAAGACCGCATGGTACGCTGGGGCGGTTACATATGCCGTTCGGAACGGATTAATGAACGGCGTCGGCGACGGCAAGTTTGATCCGGAGGGCGCTATGACAAGAGCCATGCTGGTCACCGTCCTGTGGCGATATGAGGGCGCGCCGATGGAGGGGAGCAACATCTTCTCCGACGTGCCGAACGGGCAATGGTATACGGACGCGGTTGCGTGGGCGGCGGCGAACGGCATTGTCGGCGGTGTCGGAAACGGAAGATTCGATCCCGAAGGGAACATTACCCGCGAGCAGATGGCGACGATTCTGCACCGTTATGCGGACAAGAAGGGACTGGATACAAGCAAGCGGGATGATCTCAGCGGCTTCCCGGACGGCGGAAACGTCCAAAGCTGGGCAAAAGACGCTATGCAATGGGTGGTTGCGGAAGGCATCATCAACGGCTCGGAAGGTAAGCTCCTCCCGCAAGGTAACGCCACGAGAGCGCAGGTTGCGACAATCCTCATGCGCTTTATTGAGAACATTGTAAAGGTGCAACAACCCGATCAGCGTTGAAATCGTGTTGAAAAAGTCCCCGACGTGTCATTGCGAGGAGCGAAGCGACGTGGCAATCTAATTAAAAAGTATCGTATTCGCCGGAATACATACAAGCTGCGAAATGATCCTGCGGGATTGCCGCGACCCCTTCGGGGTCTCGCAATGACAAAACCGTAGTTTTTGACAGTCCGGCGTGCCGGAGAGGTCTCTCCGGCACGAGGTTTTTGAGTGGAATGCGCTTGGAGGGTAGAACGCTTTGCTGAAAAAATGAAGATGCCGCAAATCTGCTGCAAAGGATTTTACGTGTTTGCAAAGGTCATGCTTGACAAAATGGAAAATAACTGCTATAATCTTCCCGTTAAGAGGGAGTAGTTAAAATCGCATGGTCAACAACCGCCCGAAATTTTTCGGTGGTCATGCGCCTTACTTCGGTTAGGAACGAGACTTTTGGCATTGCGCCGAAGGTCTTTTTTTATTTTCAAGAAAGATAACGTTAGGAGGATCCTTTGATGTCTTGGGAAACAGTGTCCGCAATATTATTGTTTTTACTCGGTCTTGGTCTGATCATCAAGGGCGGTGACGTCTTTGTTGATGCGGCAACATGGATGGCGGAGGCGTCCGGCATTCCGAAGTTCATTGTCGGCGCGACGGTCGTCTCGATTGCAACGACGCTGCCGGAGGTTTTTGCCTCGTCCATTGCCGCGGCGGGCGGAAGCACCGAAATTGCCGTAGGCAACGCGATTGGCTCCGTCACGGCAAATACCGGCTTGATCATGGGCGTGTCCGTCATCTTCTTACCGATGGCAATCAAACGCGCGCAGATCGGCATGAAATCCGCTATGATGCTCATGAGCATCTTTACGCTGCTGATGGTCTGCTTGGACGGAACGGTGACGATTTGGGACTCCGTACTGCTGTTTGCGCTGTTTGTTGCCTTTATTGTTGAGAATGTCTACTCTGCTTCCAAGCAGAAGGAGAAGGATGAGCGCCCGCAGGTGACGAAAAAGATTCTGCTGATCAACCTTCTCAAATTTGTCCTCGGTGCGGCTGCGCTGGCAATCGGCTCGAATCTGCTGGTGGATAACGGCAAATATCTTGCAAAGCTGATCGGCGTGCCGGAGCGCATTATCGCTATCACCCTCATTGCCATCGGCACATCGCTGCCTGAGCTGGTCACGGCGATTACCTCCTTGGTCAAAAAACAGGGGAGTATGTCCGTCGGCAACATCATCGGCGCGAATATCATTGATATCACAATGATCCTGCCCATCTGCTCGTTTATCTCCGGCGGTACGCTGACGGTCCCCGGCGCCAGCATCGCGTTGGACATGCCCGTCTGCCTTGCCATTGCGGCAGTTGCGCTGATACCGACGCTGCTCTTTAAAAAATTCCACAGAGTGCAGGGCGTTATCATGGTCGGCGGGTATATCGCATATCTGGTCTATTCCGTCCTCATGTGACCTTGCACGCATCGGCGGAATTACGCACCATATTGTTTTCTATCTATCAAAAACGCACGGGCGGCTGCCCGTGCGTTTTTGATTAGATGAGTGAAAAATGCTCCAATGCATGAAGGAGTCCGTCATCGTCGCAGTCGTCCGTGACATAATCGGCGGCATCCATGGCCTCTTTGGTGGCGTTCCCCATAGCAACACCGATTCCTGCGGCGCGGAGCATGGCAATATCGTTTTCCGAATCTCCGAAGGCGATGCTCTCGCTCTGGGGGATGCCGTAGCGCGCGAGAATGTCTGCCATTGCGTTCTCCTTGCCGCCGTCTATGGAGATGACATCGTGACCGAGCGCGAACCACTGCGTTGTGCGGCAGCTTGGCGCAAGAGACATCGGGACATTCATTTCCTCCTGCGTCAGGAAAAGGACAATTTTGTAGATCGGCGCCTGCAGCATTTCGTGCAGATCGCAAAGCTCGGGCGGTCTGGTGTGGATTGCCTCCATTGCCTCAAGAACACGCGCATTGCAGCGGTTCATACAGCTTTTTTCGGAGCTGACCATCCAGCAGGCGTGACCGTTTTCCTCCGCCCAATCCAAAATGGCGGCGGCTTCCTTCGGGGCAATGGGCTTGCCGTAGAGCAGCTTACCCTCGGCATCATAGGCGTCCTGCCCGTTATTGGTCAGGTAGCCGTCAAATTCCAGCCCGTCGAGCAGATGCTCGCTTTGAATCTCGAACCGCGAACGACCCGTTGCGACAAACAGCAAAACGCCGTTTTCATGCAGGCGCTGTAAGGCAACGGCGGTCGAAGGGGGATAGACCTTTGATTTCAGCGAGACGAGCGTCCCGTCAATGTCAAAGAACGCCGCTTTGATCGGATGCTTCACGGTGGTTCCTCTCTTTCTGTGATATAGTTTACAGAGACAGAATGCTGACCTCTTCACCCTCCGCAGTCAGCTTGATCTGCGTGATGGGATGCTCATAGCTGTCAATGATCTTCTCCGCGATTGCGTCCTCCAGCTCGCGCTGGATGGTGCGGCGGAGATTCCGCGCGCCGTAGGTGAGGGAATAGGACTTTTTGACGAGGTAGTCGAGTATGCTGTCGTCCCATGTCAGATGGATGCCGTGCTCGTCCAAATTCTCACGCAGCTCTTCGAGCATGATCGACGCAATTCCGCGGAAATTCTCCTCGGTCAGCTTGTTGAAGCAGACAATCTCATCAACGCGGTTGAGGAATTCGGGACGCAGGAACTCGCGGAGCGCCTTCATGGCTTTTTCCTTGCTCTGCTCAGACATGCTGCGGGCAAAGCCGACGGAGCCGTCCTTGCGGTCAGAGCCTGCGTTTGAGGTCATTACGATAACGGTATTTTCAAAGTTAACCACTCTGCCCTGCGCGTCGGTGATGCGACCGTCATCGAGAATTTGCAAAAGTACATTGAGCACGTCGGGGTGCGCCTTTTCCAGCTCGTCAAACAAAATGACGCTATATGGCTTGCGGCGAATCTTCTCCGTGAGCTGCCCCGCTTCGTCGTAGCCGACATAGCCTGGAGGCGAACCGATCAGCTTCGAGACGGAGTGACGCTCCATATACTCCGACATATCCAGCCGCACGAGGGAATCCACGGAGTCAAACAGCTCGTCCGCAAGGGTTTTGACCAGCTCCGTCTTGCCGACACCCGTGGAACCGACAAAGATAAACGAGACGGGATGTTTTTTTGTGGCGATACCCACACGGTTGCGGCGGATCGCGGAAGAGACGGCGTGTATGGCTTCGTCCTGCCCGACAATGCGTTTTTTCAGACGCGCCTCCAAGGTACGGAGCTGCTCATATTCCTGGGCGCGGATCTTGCTTGCGGGGATCTTCGTCCACATCTCGATTACACGGGCGAGGTTTTCCATCGTCAATACGGGTGTGGGCTTCTCCTCCAGTGCGGCGATCTCCTGATCCAACCGCAGAACATTGCTGCGCAGCAGCGCAAGACGCTCAAAATTCTCATGCTCGGTATCCTCGGTGAGCATTTTGATTTCAAGGTTATAATCGTCGCGCTCCTTGCGTTTTTCGGCGAGGTCGGAGATCTCCTTGGTGTGCAGATTGAGGTCGGAGCAGGCTTCGTCGAGCAGGTCAATGGCTTTATCGGGGAGGAAGCGGTCGGTAATATAGCGCTCAGAGAGAATGACCGCCTGCCTTGCAATTTCGGGCGTGACCTTGACACCGTGGTACAGCTCGTAATAATGCGAAATGCCGCGGATGATGGCGACGGCCTCCTCAATTGTCGGCTCCGCCACGGTTACGGGTTGGAAGCGGCGCTCCAAGGCGGCGTCCTTTTCAATATACTTACGATATTCAGCAAAGGTCGTCGCGCCGATGACCTGAATTTCGCCGCGCGAGAGGGCGGGCTTCAGAATGTTCGCAGCGTTCATGGCGCCTTCCGCGTCGCCTGCGCCGACGAGGTTATGCACCTCATCAATGACAAGAATGATATTTCCGCAGGCTTTTATCTCGGCAATGAGGCTCTTCATACGGCTTTCAAACTGTCCGCGGAACTGCGTGCCTGCAACCAGAGAGGTCAGGTCGAGCAGATAAACCTCCTTGTCTCGGAGCTTGAAGGGAACGTTGCCGGCGACAATCCGCTGCGCAAGTCCTTCCGCGATGGCGGTCTTGCCGACGCCCGGCTCGCCGATCAGACAGGGATTGTTCTTTTGGCGGCGGTTAAGGATCTGCACGACGCGCTCTGTCTCGACTTCGCGGCCGATGATCTGATCCATCGCGTTGGCGCGCGCCTTCCCCGTCAGGCTGAGACAGTAGGTATCCAAAAACTTATGTTTTTTGCTCTTGGGCTTATCGGACGGCTGCTCTTTGGTTTTCTCCTTCGGCTCCTCCTTGGGCATGAGCTCCCCCGCGTTTCCGAACAGACGGTTCATATGCGGGAAGGTTGCGGTACGGCTGCCGATATCGTCATCATCCTCGTCATCCTCCGGTTGCATCAGAGACATCATCTCGCCGTTCAGGCTTTCCAAATCCTCGTCGGTGATGCCCATGCGCTCCACGATCTCATCGACCTGCTTGATGCCGAGCTCCTTTGCGCATTTTAGGCAGAGCCCTTCGTTCGTGCTTTTGCCGTTTTCAACCTTGGTGATAAAGATCACCGCAACATTTTTTTTGCATCTGCTGCATAGTGTGGGTTTCATAAAATTCCTCCTTGTGGAATGAAGCGTCAGGGAATATAGAGCACCGCTTCGCCGGAGGATACACACATTGCGGTGCCGTCCGAGCGGACCAAAGCGGCAAGATAGCCTGCGTTTTCTGTTTTATTTTTCAACGTCAGGGAGCGGTCATAGATCAGAAGCTCCTGATCATTCAGGATGCAAACATACCCGCCGCAGGCGCTGACATGGGCAGGGGAGCGGGACAAACGGACAGCGGCGATTTCTTTTCCTGCGTCGTCGAGGGTGACAAGACGGCTGCCGCCTTCGGTATCGTATAAGTCATAGACGAGGGTGAGAAAGCCGTCTCCGTCAAAGCTATAGCCGCTGAGGACTCCATCGTCCTCTTCGTATTCACTCACGACGGTGCCGTCCGTCTCAAAGAAAACAATGCGCTGCTCTCCGATGGCGCACAGGCGTTTGTTCGTCAAGAAACGCAGATCGTAGATCATCTGCGCGCCGAGGGATAGCTCTGCTGCGATCTCCTCCTGATCGGTTTGCAAAAGCTGTACCGTACCGGTAAAGGAGATTTCCTGCTGCCCCAGTGTGGATACTGCGGCGTGTTTCCCGTCGGGAGAGACGGCGCAGGTGTTGAGATAATGATTCTTTGAAGTTCGAATATAGGGTGTTGCGCCGCTTTTGGTATACACCGTAAGGGAAGCGCGGGCGTCCGTGCCCTCGCAAAGCACGCTGATATAGCCTTCGGCAGACAGCTCCGCGTCATAGATTTCGCCTGCTGCCGTAGTGTCAAGGAGCGTATTGCCCTCGCTGTTGAGCAAAACGAGACGGGTTCCGCCAATGTCATAGAGCAGCAAATAGCTGCCCGCGCGTTTCATCGCGGGGTTAGAGAAGCTCCCCTGCACGCGGCACAACGCGCTGCCGTCCTCTGCAAAGAGCGTTGCGCCGCCCTGCGTCGCTACGGCGAAGCGGTCGTCTGCCAAAGCATAGCTGCAAGTGCCGTAGCTTTCAAATTGCAGCCTGCCGTATTGCGCTTCATCCTTGCCGAGATAGCGGAAAAAACGCTTCACGCCGTCGAGCGAGGTGCTGTTTGAAAGCAAAAACCACGCCAGCAGAAGGAGAATCAGCAGAAAAACACCGATAAAAATCAGCCAGCGTTTTTTTGCGGAGGGCTTGCGCTCTTCCGGCGTTTCTTCAACAAATTGGATCTCTGTTTTATCGGACATGGAACTTCACCTCCCCGTCGTCGTACCAAAGCTGTGTCATGTATAACCCTCCTGCGGGAACGGTAGGCCCCGCAGCGGTGCGGTTGCCGTCTGAAAGGATCTTACCTATGTCGGTTGGGGCGAACTTGCCCTCAGCAGCATAGACCACCGTGCCGACCATCGCGCGCGCCATATTGTATAGAAAACCATTGGCACACACGCGGAAAAAAAGCAGGTCGCCGTTACGTTCAACGTCAAAATGATGCACGGTGCGCACCGTGGAACGAACCTCCGTCCCGACCGAGCGCACGGCGGCGAAATCGTGCGTGCCGACAAACTGCGCCGCCGCCTCCTGCATCACGCGTTCGTCTAAATGCTTGGGATAAAACCAAGCGCGGTTTACATAGAAGGGATCGCGAATGTGGGAATTATAAATTTGATAAGTATACTCCTTACGGACGCAGGAGCCGATGGCGTTAAAGCCGTCCGGAACCTCCCGCGCGTCATAGACTACAATATCGTCCGGCAGATGGGTGTTGAGGGCATAGGGGAGGCGGTCGGTCGGGATCCGCGCCTCCGTGCGGAAATTTGCCACATAGACTCTGGCGTGAACGCCTGCGTCGGTGCGGCCGCAGCCGGTCAGATGCACCTTGTGCCCGACAACCGCAGCGGACGCTTCTTCCAGCGTCTGCGCCACGGAGCGGGCGTTTTTCTGCACCTGCCAGCCGTGATAGGCGGTGCCGTCGTATTTCAAGAATAAGGCGATATTCCGCACGGAAATCCCTCCTGAAGTTTCTTTAAAGCCCGAAGTGCCGCAGCACAATCACCCCGGACAGCAGAGCTGCGCCGAGCAGGAGCGTGAGCACATCACGTCTGCGGTAACGGAGCTGCTTGAGCTTGGTGCGGCCCTTGCCGCCGTGATAGCAGCGGCATTCCATCGCCGTTGCCAGCTCGTCCGCCCGACGAAAGGCGCTGACAAACAGCGGCACGAGGATTGGAATCAGCGCTTTGGCGCGGCGGAAAATGTTGCCCGTTTCAAAATCCGCGCCGCGGGCTTTTTGCGCGGAGATGATCTTGTCTGTCTCTTCAATCAAGGTCGGGATGAAGCGCAGCGCAATGCTCATCATCATCGCAAGCTCATGTACGGGGAAATGCAGCTTTTTCAATGGAGAGAGGAGCGATTCCAAACCGTCCGTCAGCGCGATGGGGGAGGTTGTATAGGTGAGCAAAAAGGTGCCCATAACCAGCAGCATAATACGCAGTACGAGGAAAACGGCGTTGATGATACCCTCGCGAGTGATCTTGAAAATCCAAAATTTTACCAACACCGTTCCGTCGGTGTAGAAAAGATTTAAGACAGCCGTAAAAATAATGATAATGAGCAGCGGCTTCAAGCCCTTAAACAGCGCCTTCGGACGAATCTTGGACAGCGCAACGGCAATCACCAAAAAAAGGAGCGCGACGGCATACGAAACAAACCATTTGCACAGGAAGAGCGCAACAATATAAATTATGACCATCAAGAGCTTTGTGCGCGGGTCAAGACGATGAATTACGGTATCTCCCGGGAAATACTGCCCGAGGGTAATGTCTTTAAGCATCGGCTTTGCCTCCCTTCAGGAGCAGAAGCTGATGCAAGGCATCCGCAACGGTATAGGTCGCGGGATCCACGGGGATCCCCAGCTCCCGCAGACGTAAAAACAGGGACGTGATCTGCGGAACGGCAAGACCGATTTCACGCAGGCGCTCCGCGTGAGAGAAGACCTCCTTCGGCGTACCGAGCATTTCGACGCTGCCCTCATTCAACACGAGCAGACGATCCGCAAGGGCGGCGACCTCGTCCATTGAATGGCTGACCATGATCACGGTCGCCTGCGTAGATGCTTGATAGGCACGGATGTTTTCCAGCAGGGAAGCGCAGCCGGCAGGGTCAAGCCCGGCTGTCGGCTCGTCAAAGATCACAATCTCCGGTTCCATGGCGATTACACCCGCAATGGCAACGCGCCGCTTCTGCCCGCCGGAAAGATCAAAGGGGGACTTGTCCAAAACGGACGCATTCAGCCCGACAAAACCAATGGCGCGCAGAACACGGTCTCGGATATCCTCCTCCTTCAGCCCCATATTCTTCGGGCCGAAGGCGACATCCTTATATACCGTCTCCTCAAAAAGCTGGTATTCCGGATATTGAAAGACCAGCCCGACGCGAAAACGCGCCGCGCGGGTCGTCTCTTTGTCCTTCCAAATGCTCTCGCCGCCGAGGAGAATATCGCCCTCGGTCGGCTTAAGCAGTCCGTTTAAATGTTGGATCAGCGTGGATTTTCCAGAGCCTGTGTGCCCGATCAGCCCCAGAAACTCACCTTTCTCCACGGAAAAGGAGATATGCTTCACGGCGGCGTGCTCAAAGGGTGTGCCGACGCTGTAGGTATGGCAGAGGTTTTGCACCTCGATAATTGCAGACAAATGTGGTTCCTCCTTGTGGTCAAGCCTTTAGCATTGCGTAAAGTGCCTGCGCACATTCTTCTGTAGAAAGCGCGTCCGGCGGCAGATTGCAGCCGGCTTTGTTAAGCTCATAAAGGAGCTGCGTAGTTGCCGGAACGCTTAAGCCCGCGCCGCGCAGCAGCTCCACCTGCGTAAACACCTCTTTCGGGGTGCCGTCGGTCAGAATCTTACCCTCGTCCATAACGATCACACGGTCGGCGCGGATCGCTTCTGTCATATGATGGGTGATCAGCACAACGGTAATGCCTTTTTCTTTGTTCAGGCGTTCAATGGTGCGAATGACCTCCTCACGTCCGTGGGGATCCAGCATCGCCGTCGGCTCGTCAAGGACGATGCACTGCGGCTGCATGGCGATCACACCCGCGATGGCGACGCGCTGCTTTTGTCCGCCGGAGAGCAGATGCGGCGCATGCTTGCGGTATTCGTACATACCGACGGCTTTCAGCGCCTCGTCGACCCGCTTACGGATCTCCTCTGACGGAACGCCCAGATTTTCCGGGGCGAAGGCGACATCCTCCTCGACAACATTGGCGACCATTTGGTTGTCCGGATTTTGAAATACCATGCCGACGGTGCGGCGGATATTCAGCAGAAGCGACTCGTCCTTGGTATCCATGCCGAAAACGCTGACGCTGCCGCCTTCCGGCAGCAAAATGGCGTTGAAATGCTTGGCTAACGTCGATTTCCCGCAGCCGTTATGCCCGAGCACAGCCACGAAGCTGCCCTCCGCAATCGTAAGATCGAGCCCGTCGAAAACCTTTAGAGGCTTTCCCTCCGCCTGCGGGGCATAAGAAAAGTGCAAATCGGCAATCTTGACCGCCGCGCTCATCTGCCGTCCCTCCTCTCCGCCGTCCAGTGCGCGGAGGCACCGCAGGGAAGCACGATGCCGGACTCCGTTACAGGAAGCCCCAATTCTTCAGAGACAGTCTGCCCCCCAAAACGCGGCGTGAGGATGGTGTCTAAAAGACAGGTCAGTACAGACGGCGCAAGCCCGGTCGTGTAGGAATTGATGATGAAAAAGAGCGGCTTGTCCGACAGTACGCCCGCAACCAGCTTCAGAAACGGGTAAAGATCCTTTTCCAGTTTCCAAATTTCACCGGAGGGTCCCCGACCATAGGAGGGGGGATCCATAATCACTGCGTCATAACGTCTGCCGCGTTTGATCTCACGCTCGACAAATTTTGCACAGTCATCAATGATCCATCGGATCGGTGCCTCGGACAGACCGGAGGAGGCGGCGTTTTCCCGCGCCCATGCGACCATACCCTTTGCCGCGTCCACATGGCAAACGGACGCGCCTGCTTTCGCAGCTGCAAGCGTTGCGCCGCCGGTGTAAGCAAAGAGGTTCAGAACGCTGACGGGACGTCCCGCAGAGCGAATCTGCGTGTCAATAAAATCCCAGTTCACCGCTTGCTCCGGGAAAACTCCCGTGTGCTTGAAATTCATCGGCTTCACATTGAAGGTCAGGTCACGGTAGCGAATCTGCCAGTGATCGGGAAGCCGATGCTGCGACCACTGACCGCCGCCGCTGTTCGAACGGGCGTAGCGGGCATCATAGCTGCGCCAGCGCGCATGCTGCTTCGGTGTTGCCCATATGACCTGCGGGTCAGGGCGAACCAGATAATATTTTCCCCAACGTTCCAGTTTCTCTCCGTCGGAGGTGTCAAGGACTTCATAGTCCTTCCAATGCTTTGCAATCCACATGGGGACTTCTCCTGCTGTCTATAGTCTATAATATCAATTGGTTTATGCGGTTTGGATCCTCCGCTTGGCATACCACGGATCTTCATTCGGCGGGAGTGCAGCGGCGGGGTCGGTTGATGGCTGCGGCGCCTCGGTCTGCTCGGTCGGCTGGGTTGCTTCGGTCGACTCGGTTGGATCCGTGCTTGGTTCTGTGGGAGCCTCGGTCGAAGGACGTGTGGAGTCAGCGGTATGCAGGGTGCAGAACGAGTCCTGATTCTTCTCGTTGTAGACATACGGCGCGTCCTTGTTGACCTTCCAATCCTTGTTGTAAATCAGCATGCCGCTTTCGGTAACGGTGTTGCCCTCCACATGCTCGCAATATTCGTTTGCAATCTTGCCGGAGGCTTGACAAATCTTAACCATCGTATGACAGGTGC
This sequence comes from Faecousia sp., assembly GCA_051867015.1. Taxonomy (GTDB): domain Bacteria; phylum Bacillota; class Clostridia; order Oscillospirales; family Oscillospiraceae; genus JAZOXB01. The sequence goes on from JBJDYD010000004.1 coordinate 14,312, forward strand.
ATTTCTCTTTCGGCGCATCCTCCCAGAACAGGCGCACGGTCGTTACACGGTCTTGCCCATTGCTGCGGACATCCTTCTCGCATGCTTCGGTGGCAAGCATGCCGCAGTCGGAGCAGACGGAGTAGTAGCCTACACCGTCAGGCTGCGGGAAGGAGCGGTATTCCAGATTTTCATGCAAAGGCTTCATGACCTGATTCCACATTACGATGGCGGGATTCGTCCACGAATCGGAGAGAATGACCTCTTCCGGCTCGTCGTAGCCGCACCAAACGACTGCGGTGTAATAAGGAGTATAGCCTGCAAACCAGCGGGTTTGATTGTTGTTGGAGGTGCCCGTCTTGCCTGCGACTGCCATATTGCTCATATATGCAGGTGTGCCCGTGCCGTAGGAGACGGCGCTTTCCAACATACCGGTCATATAGTAGTTTGCCTTTTCGCTGATGGCGGTGTGGCTATCCTGGGTATTCTCTAAAACGGTGTTGCCTTCGGGATCGACGACCAGCGTATAGGTGCGCGCCTCGCGGAACACGCCGTTGTTCGCAAACACCGCGTAGGCCTGCGTCATTTCCCGCACGGTCAAGCCGTAGGTCAGCTCGCCCAGCGCCAAAGGCGCGTAGGCAATGTCGGTGTAATGCTGACCGCCGCGTTCGAGCGAGTCAACCAACGTAGTAATCCCCATCTTTTGGGTGAGGAAATCATAGCTGTTCTGCGTGCCGAGGGCATCCAGCGTTTTGACGGAGATGGTGTTCAAAGAGCTGGTAACGCCGCGCAGAACAAGACAGGGACCGCTGTAGCTGCCGCCGCTGTTTTTCGGCCACGAGGTATCGTCATAGAAGGGCGAGTCTTCAAACGCCGTTGCCGGGGTGATGATGCCCGCGTTAAGCGCGGGGGCGTACACGGAAATCGGCTTGATCGAGGAGCCGGTCGGCAGCTTGCTTTGCGTTGCGCGGTTGAGGGAAAGGCTGCCTTCCTTTTCTCCCACACCGCCGGACATGGCGATAATGTCGCCCGTCTCATTATCAATCAAAATAATGGCGGATTGGAGCTGCTGCGTGCTGACGGTGTTCGGCACATTGTCAGGGTTCTCGTACACACGGTCGATCAGCTCCTGTGCTTTGGGATCATAGGTCGAGTAGATGCGGTAGCCGCCGGTCAGAAGCTTCTGCACCGCAGCCTGCTCACTCAGATCATATTTGTCGCACAGGTCGTTAACCACGTCTCGGTAGACCGTGTCCACGAAATAGGAATACGCGTTGTTGTCGTCTACGGCATAGTTTTGCGTATTGCAATTCGGGCAGAAATAGGCGTCCTCCTCCTGCTCAATATATTCGCTGCGGGGACCTTCAAACCCGCAATTGCCGCAGACATAGGTCTCCTCGTCGTAGCGACCGTTATGGAAGACCATCTCCTGTGCCTTTGCAGACTCTAACGCCGTCTCTGTTTCGATATAGCCTTGGGCGTACATCTCGTCAAGAATGATGACCTGACGGTGGCGGTTTCCCTCCGGGTTGATATACGGATCATAAAGAGAGGGGTTGTTTGTGATGGCAATGAGGCTCGCGCACTCAGCGGCGGTTAGCTCTCCGACATCTTTGGCGAAATAAACCTCTGCCGCGCTCTGCACGCCGTAGCACCCCTCGCCGAGATAGATGGTGTTGAGATACCATTCCATGATCTCGGTTTTTGTGTAGCGCTCTTCAACGGCAAGCGCTCTGAAGATCTCTTGCACCTTGCGGTTGACGGTGATATCGTCCTCCTGAGAGAGATTCTTGATGAGCTGCTGCGTAATCGTCGAAGCGCCGAAAGAGGAATCGCCGCCGATGAAGTTGCGCACGGCGGATAGTGTACGCAGCCAGTCAACGCCGTCATGCTCCAAGTAGCGCTTATCCTCGATGGCGATTGCAGCGTGCACCAGATCCAACGGAATCTCATCATAAGAGACCCAAATACGGTTTTGTGTAGCGTAGAGCTGCTGCAATTCGCGATACTCGCCGCTGCCTGAATCCAAATAATAAATGATGGAGGTCTGTGCCAGCGAATTATTGTCCAGCTCAAGGGACTCTGCGTATTCTCTGCTCTTGGGAATGACGTCCTGCTTGAGATAATCGGAGAATTTTGTCATAAAAATCGTGCCTGCGATTGCGGCAATCAGTGCTGCCGTACCGGCAATGATCATTGCCCAAAGAAGAATTTTACCCAAGATATGCAAAACGACGCGGGTGATACGCCATGCAATATGCGGTTGCTTCGCGGGCATCTGCGGATTCTTTGCCATAGGAAACCCTCACTTTCTGTAACATCATATTTGGTCTATGATACATTCAATATATAGAGCGGAAATCGGCGCATGAAACGCGGCATGCTTCGCTGCGGATTTTTATATGCGTTGCAGGTGCGCTGTATGCATGGGTTTATCATACGCTCCGCCATAAGACAGCAAACAAAACCCATTATCACTATCTTTATAATTATATCACGCTTGTCAAATCTGTATTAGTGCTTTTTTTGTTTGATATTTTTCCGACTTTTTGAGAAACTAAGAGCAAACGGGGAAAAGGTTGTTTGGTTTTTGCGGCAAGATTGCTTCACATACGCTTTTTCCGAATTCCTCTGTTTTCTCTGTTTGGAAGGAAAAGAGGCGTGTGACCCGGGAGAAAACGGCGTTCGGCGCAGGAAAAATGTTTTGCGCAAAGGTTTCGCCCGATTTCCTCTTGATTTTCTGCGCAAAGCGGAGTAAAATAAAAACAGAGAAACACAGGAGGTACTTCCTTATGGAGCAAGACTATGGCGCAAACATTATTTCCATTACCGATGAAGACGGTGTGGAATACGAGCTTGAGGTTTTATCTTCCGTGACCTATCGCGGTGCGGAATATCTTGCGCTCACGCCTGCCGATGCCGATGAGAACGCAGAGGAACTGGAGGTCAGCATTTTAAAATCCGTCACGGAAAACGGAGATCCGATTCTGATTGCCGTGGAGGATGAGAACGAGCTGAATGCCGTCTATGATCTTTTGATGCAATCCCTGTTTGACGACGAGGAGGCGACAGAGGAGACAGAGGAGACAGACGAGGATTGACTCTGCGCTTTTGACGTTCAAGTTGAAATAAAGTTCCCTGCTTGGTGCGTGATAGCTCCCTTTAAACCCACATCAAATTTAAGGGATGTCGGACTTCCGCCTCGGATTGCAGGCCTCCCGTTCCGGCTTCGACCGCGAATGGATGTTGGAAGCAGCTAAGACGCGGAGAGACAACCCACCTGCCTTATTGTGCAGGTTATAATCGGAGCTACACGGCCAAAGCGGGGTTTTAGGCGGCGCAAGCCGCCTTTTTCATTGGCTGTACATACGCCGCAAAGGTACTGCCCCGAAGTGCAATGAAATTTTTTTCAAAACTTTTTGCGGATTTTGCACTTTCTACTTGCAAGAAACGGAAATTGAAGTTATAATGTCTATTGTTGTATATTCGAGCGTTCCTGCTCGAAGATTTCCACGAATGAGAGGTAATAAACATGAGCGCTTCCCGTGAAAGAAAAAAGCGGCAGGATAGCAGCGTATCCGCATCCGTGCCCCAGAAGAAAACAAAGAAGAAGCTGTCTGAAGGCTGGATCCTTGCAATCAGTATAGTGCTGATTGTAGCTCTGGTATTCGGAGGCATTTTCGGCTTCCGTGCCTATCAGCGCAGCCGTACCGTACTTACCGTCGGCTCCCACGAGGTCAAGGTTCCCGAATTTAACTTCTTCTATAACAGCACCGTCAGCTCTTTTACGAACTACGCAAGCTATTTTGGAATCGACACTTCCACGACGCTGGATAAGCAGAACGTCACGTCCAATGCGCTGACCTATCTGTCGATCTTCGGCGTTGACACCTCGTATCTGTCTGACTATCAGGCAAACGACGAGGGCGTATATGAGGATGTGACTTGGGCGCAGCTCCTTGCGTCTGCGACGAAGGATACCATTGTTGAGACCTATGCGGTTTACAACGAGGCTGTCGCAGCGGGCTATACGCTGGATGCTGAGGATCTTGAAGAGATTGACTCCGAGATCGAGGAGATTGCCGGAATCGCAACAGCCCAGGGCGAGAAGCCGGATGAGCTTTATGCCCGTGTGTTCGGCAACGGCTGCGATGAAGAGGGCTACCGTAACTATATGATCGTCGCCCATACCGCTGCGCACTATCCGGATAGCCTGAGCTATACCGACGCGGAGATCACCGCGCGCTACGAGCAGAGCCCGGAAGACTTTGACGTTGTTTCCTTCTATCTCTATTCCACGAAGGCTTCCGATTATGCCGAGACGAATGAGGACGGCACAACGGCTGAGCCGACCGAGGAAAACAAGGCAGCGGCAAAGGCTGACGCAGAGGAAATGGCAAAGGAATTTAAGATCGACGACGAAGATGTCACGGTCTGTGCAGATTACACGAAGGCTTCCGTTACAAACTCCTACGGCGAGGAGGCTGCGGCATGGATTTTTGACACTGCTTCCGTCAACGGCGAGAATGTCAAGCTCTTTGAGAAGGACGACACCTATTATGTTCTGAAGCTCGCGACGAAGGGCGATTATACGTCCTACAATGCAATTGAGCTGTATGTCGCTGCCGATTCCGAGGAACCGGAAGAGGGCGAAACGACTGCGGCAGAGAAGGTTGCTGCGATTGAGGCTTCTTTGGAGGAAGACGGCTCTGAAGAGAACTTCCGCGCGCTGGTTCAGGAATATGTCGGTGAGGACTCTGACGGCACTGTGGAGAACCTCATGCGCAATTCTATGGCAGGCGTAAGCAAGGAACTGTTCAACTGGGGATTAGAGGAGCACAAGGCAGGAGACTTTGCTTCCTTTGAGACGAGCAGCGGCACGATCTTCCTCTACATTACCGGCTCCGGCGAGACCCATCAGGCAGTCAGCGTCTCGAATACGATCACGAACGAGTGGTATAAAGGTATCACCGAGACTGCGGCAGCCAATTGCGGTTACGATGAGGACGCCGCCATGGGAGGAAATGTCGACCTCATTATGCAAACGAGTTAACCTTTTAGGGCGCCGATTTCGGCGCCTTAAATTATATGAGGATATCAAAATGGAGAATCCCTTTATTCGGCAGGAAATGCTGCTTGGTGCGGAGGCCATGCAGCGGCTGCGTCAGGCGCATGTGATCGTTTTCGGTATCGGCGGCGTCGGAAGCTATGTTGCTGAGGGCTTAGCACGCGCGGGAATCGGCGCACTGACCTTGGTGGACAGCGATACCGTCGGCGTCTCAAATCTGAACCGACAGCTCTGCGCGCTGCATTCGACCCTTGGGCAGTATAAGTCTGATGTGATGGCGGCGCGAATTCGAGACATTCATCCGCTTTGCCGCGTGACCTCAATGCCGATGCTTTATTGTGAAGCGGATAAGGAAGCTTTTTTTCAAGAGCGCTATGATTACATCGTAGACGCGATCGACTTAGTCTCCTGCAAGCTGAGCCTGATCCAAACGGCAATCGAGCGCGGTATTCCCATTGTCAGCGCGATGGGAACCGGGAATAAGCTCGACCCGATGCGGTTCCGTATTACCGATATCTCAAAGACGAGCGGCTGCCATTTAGCCCGCGTGATGCGCAGAGAGCTGCGAAACCGGGGCATTTTGCACCATACCGTACTTTACAGCGAGGAACTGCCGAGAACACCTGCTGACTTAGAAACACCCCCTCCGGGCAGAAGAAGCATTCCGGCGTCCGTTTCGTGGGTCCCGTCCTGCGCGGGACTGATGCTCGCAGGCTATGTTGTGCAGCAGCTTGCCGACATCAATCGGGTAGGAGGCTGACGATTGGTTCGCCAGCCGACCTCCCACAGAACC
>JBJDYD010000005.1:0-4010 GCA_051867015.1 Faecousia sp.
ATACACAACTTTTAATTGTTACAAACTAGTAGGGGCGGCTATCAGCCGCCCGTGTGCAGGCAGCTTGGGCGTTTCCACCGCGTTTTGATGCTGCGCAAAGCGATTGATGTATTTCATTAAAATATTGTCGAATAACATGGATTTCTACGGAAATTGGGCGGTTTGCCCGATTTCCGCGCTTTTGCGTGCAATCACGTGGAATATGATGGCAAGTGTCTGCAATAGATTGCCACGCCTCGTTCCTCGGCTCGCAATGACAGGGGCGGGAAACCTTCACGCTTTTGAATCCCCGCGGAGCGCTATTTACTCTTCACTATTCATTATTCACTGAAATACGAACTGCCTGCATAGGCGCGGCAGGGATGCCACGCGCTACATTAAGGAGGTTTTATGGAGCTTTTACTTACGATGCTGCGCGGGCTGCCGGAGTATCGGCGGCTTTCCGCGTGTTTGGAAAAAAATCAGGCGGTCGGTGTATCCGGCGCGGCGCAGATCAATCGTTCGCATTTGATCGCCTCGCTCCTGCACGACACCAAGCGTCCCGCTGTTGTGATCTGTCAGGATGAGCTTGCCGCGCGGCGCACACAGGCGGAGCTTGCCGCCTTTCTCGGCGTGGAGGCGCCGATTCTGCCCTCCCGCGACCTCATTTTTCATAACGCCTCCGCCGTCTCCCGCGGCTGGGAGCATCAGCGGCTGCGGCTGCTCTATGACCTCGCGCGCGGAGCGGAAAAGCTTCTGCTGACCACATGGGACGCGCTCGCCCTGCGCACCGTGCCGAAATCCGCGCTGTTTTCCGCCGCCCTGACCCTGAAGCTCGGGGCGCAGATCGGCTTGGACGAGCTATGCACAAAGCTGGTGCAGGCGGGCTATGTGCGCGGCACCCTTGTGGAGGGCGTGGGACAGTTTTCCGTGCGCGGCGGCATTGTGGATGTCTATTCCCCCGCCTGCGACCGTCCCATTCGTATGGAGTTCTTCGGAGACGAGATTGACGCGATGGGCTATTTTGATGCCGTGACCCAGCGCCGTGTGGAAAATGTGGAGGAATTCGTCCTTCTGCCCGTCGCGGAGACTCTGCCTCGCCTGCATCCGGAGGGCTTAGACGGACTTTCCGCCGACCTTACGGCGCTACAGGCGCGGCTCCGCAGACGCAGAACACCGAATGAAAAGCTGCTGCGAACCCTTGCGGAGGACGAGGATATTCTGAAAAGCGGCGCGACGCTCTCCGCCGCAGACCGCTACATGGCGCTCATCTATCCGGAATTCTCCTGCGCCGCGGACTACATCCCCGCAGACGCCCTTGTTTTCTTCTGCGACCACGGCAATCTGCGCCGCGCTGCCGAACGCTGCACCGAGGAGGAGGGCATGATGCTCGACAGCCTCCTTGCATCCGGCATTCTATGCGGCGAGCTGTGTGAATTCTCCGCTGACTGGGAGTCGGTCTGCGCTCGGATTGCCGGACACGGGGCGGTCTTCCTCGACTCCTTCCTCGCCGCTTCCTATCCCCAGTCCCTGCCGCCCAAGGAGCTGGTCAGCATCACCGCAAAACAGCTCCCGTCCTACGGCGGCAACCTCGACGCGGCGGCGACCGATCTCAAATTTTATCAGAAAAACGAATATGCCTCCCTCGTCTTGTGCGGAAACCGCCGACGCGGGGAGATTCTGGCGCAGCTTCTGCGGGAACAGGGGTTATCCGCCTTTCTCGCCTTTCCGCTGACGTCGCTGCCTCGGGCGGGACAGATTCTGCTCACCGACGGCGCGCTGCCCTTCGGCATGGAATATCCCGACCTGCGCTTTGCCATTTTAACTGAGGGTCAGTTGCTGACACAAACCGCTCAAAAAACGCGCAAAAAACATCAAAAGGCGTCAAATCGTCAGAAATTGGACTCATTTGCCGATCTCTCTCCGGGCGATTTGGTCGTGCATGAATACCACGGCATCGGGCGCTATGTCTGCATGGAGCAGATAAAGATTGACGGCGCGGTGAAGGATTATGTCAAAATCGCGTATCAGGGGGCGGACGTCCTCTATGTACCCGCGACACAGCTCGATCTGATCGGTAAATACATCGGCGGCGGCGAGGATACGCCGGTAAAGCTCAACCGTCTCGGCGGCGACCAGTGGCAAAAGACAAAGGCGCGCGCCAAGGCTGCGGCGAAGGACATTGCCGACGAGTTGATCAAGCTCTATGCCGAACGAAAGCGTCTGCCCGGCTTTGCCTTTGCGGCGGACACCCCGTGGCAGTCGGAATTTGAGCAGAACTTCCCTTACGCCGAGACGGACGATCAGCTCCGCTCGATTGATGAGATCAAGGCGGATATGGAGTCGCCGCACCCGATGGATCGGCTTCTGTGCGGCGACGTCGGCTTCGGCAAGACGGAGGTTGCCCTGCGCGCCGCGATGAAGGCGATTTTAGACGGCAAGCAGGTGGCGATTTTGGTGCCGACCACGGTGCTGGCGCAGCAGCATTATACGACTGCCGTCAACCGTTTTCGCGGCTTCCCCGTGCATATCGGTATGCTCTCGCGCTTCTGCACCCCTGCGCAAAACCGCAAAAATCTTGCCGATCTGCGCGCGGGTACGCTCGACCTGATTATCGGCACGCACAAGCTGTTGCAGAAGGATGTTGCATTCAAAGACCTCGGGCTTTTGATTGTGGACGAGGAGCAGCGCTTCGGCGTGACGCACAAGGAGCGGTTGAAGGAGCTTTCCCGCGGCGTCGATGTGCTGACGCTCTCGGCAACTCCCATTCCGCGCACGCTGAATATGGCGCTCTCCGGTCTGCGCGATATGTCCACCATTGAGGAGCCGCCGCACGACCGCTATCCCGTACAGACCTTCGTGCTGGAATATGCCGAGCCTGTTTTGATCGACGCGATGCGGCGCGAGATCGAGCGCGGCGGACAGGTTTACTATCTGCACAACCGCGTCGAGTCCATTGCACAGTGCGCCGCGCGCATCAAAAAAGCACTCCCCGACGCTGAAATCGGCATTGCCCACGGCAAAATGAGCGAGGAGGAGCTGAGCGAGGTCATGCAGCGCATGGCGGACGGGGAACTGCAAATTCTCGTCTGCACAACAATCATTGAAACAGGTATTGATATTTCAAACGTCAATACTCTCATCATTGAGGACGCCGATAAGCTCGGTTTGGCGCAGCTCCACCAGATTCGCGGGCGCGTCGGGCGTTCGAGCCGTCACGCCTTCGCCTACCTGACCTTCCGGCGCGGCAAGGTACTGACCGAGGTTGCGGAAAAGCGCCTCAACGCCATCCGCGACTTTGCCGAATTCGGCTCCGGCTTTAAAATCGCCATGCGCGACCTTGAAATTCGCGGCGCGGGCAATCTGCTCGGCGCGGCGCAGTCGGGACACATGATCTCCGTGGGCTATGACCTTTATCTAAAGCTCTTAGAGGAGGCTGTCTTGGAAGAGCGCGGCGAGAAGCCCGCAGAGGAGGTCGCCTGCACCGCCGATCTTGACGTCACGGCGAATATCGACAAGGACTATGTCTCCTCCGGCGAACAGCGCATGGATCTTTACCGCCGCATGGCTGCCATCCGTTCCCGGGAGGACGCGGACGAGCTGCTTGACGAGATGGTAGACCGCTACGGCGACCCGCCCAAGGGCGCGATGAATTTGATCTCGATTGCCCTTTTGCGCGCAAGAGCGGCGGCGCAGGGGATTTCGGACATTTCGCAAAAGGGGCGGACAATCCAATTTACGCTGGCGAAATTCTCCTTTGAGGCAGTCGCAGCGGTCTGCGGACTGCCTGCGTATCAAAAGCGCGTCTTCCTCTCGCCGAAAACCGAAAAGCCGCTTTTAACGCTCAAATTGGCTGCGGGAGAGAATTCGCTGAAAGCCGCAGAGGAATTTTTGAAAAATTTCCATAATGCATGAAACAAAACCGATACAAATCGCGTCTAAAATAATGTAGGATTTTTTACGGTGGTTCCTACACACGGGCGGCTGATAGCCGCCCCTACTAGCCTGTAACGCTTAAAACTGTAGGTAGC
>JBJDYD010000006.1:0-3974 GCA_051867015.1 Faecousia sp.
TCTTCAAGAACAACGCCAAGATCGGCGAGCGCTACTTTGACACGAAGCTCGGCGTCCTCGAAGCGGGCGCTGCGGCGGATGTCATCGTCATGGACTACAAGCCCTATACCCCGTTCTCCGACGCGAACATCGACGGTCACATGATCTTCGGCATGACCGGCAGACAGTGCCAAACCACCATCGGCAACGGCAAGCTTCTGATGAAGGACCGCGAGCTGGTCGGTATCGACGAGGAAGCCGTCAACGCCCACATCTTGGAAGAAGCCAAGAAGCTCTGGGGCGCACTCAACAACGAAACCTACTAAGGAGGAAGAACCATGTCTGAAAGAATGTATCCGATTCCCTTTAAGGATTTGATGCGCTGGGTCATTACCGAGCGCAAGAACAGCGGCACGGTGTTCGGCATCCACACCGAATACAAAGCCGACCCCGCAAAGACGCTGCCCATCTTCGGTGAAAAGATCGAAACGCCCTTCGGTCCCGCCGCAGGTCCCAACAGCCAGCTGGCGCAGAACATTATCGCCTCTTACGTCGCGGGCGCCCGCTTCTTTGAGGTCAAGACCGTGCAGAAGATGGACGGCGAGGAGCTTGCTGCCTGTGTCCCGCGTCCCTGCATTTTGGCGGATGACGAGGGCTACAATCAGGAGTGGTCCACCGAATTAGAGGTCGGGCAGGCGCTCAATGAGTACATCAAGGCGTGGTGCGCCCTCAAGGTCATGGCGAAGGTTTGGGGCTACGGCGATCCCGACGGCTTCGTGTTTAATATGTCCGTGGGCTACGACCTGGAGGGCATCAAGGGCGAGAAGGTGGACAACTATATCGAGTCCATGAAGGACGCGACCCGCGCGCCCATCTTTGCCGAGTGCAAGGCCGTTCTGACCGAGCTGTTCCCCGAGGAGGCGGAGTTTATCGCGGGCATCTCCCCGCAGGTCTCCCGCTCCATTACGCTCTCGACCCTCCACGGCTGCCCGCCCGACGAGATCGAGCGCATTGCCTCTTACCTCATCACCGAGAAGAAGGTCAACACCTTCGTCAAGTGCAACCCGACCATTCTCGGCTACCATGACGCCCGAAGCATCCTTGACTCCATGGGCTATGACTACATCGTCTTTGACGACCATCATTTCAATGAGGATCTGCAGTGGAAGGATGCCGTGCCGATGTTCGAGCGTCTGCAAGCCCTTGCGGATGAAAACGGTCTGGAATTCGGTCTGAAGCTCTCGAACACCTTCCCCGTTGATACCACCCGCGGCGAGCTGCCGAACAACGAGATGTATATGTCCGGCCGTGCTCTGTTCCCGCTGACCATTGAGATGTGCCGCCGCATTTCCACGCAGTTCGGCGGAAAGATGAAGATCTCCTTCGCAGGCGGCGCGGAATACTTCAACTGTGACAAGCTCTTTGCCGCAGGCATTTGGCCCATCACTGTCGCCACGACCATTTTGAAGCCCGGCGGCTACAACCGTCTGACCCAGATGGCAAAGAAGGTCGAGGGCATGGAGTTTAAGGCGTTCGACGGCACCGACACCGACGCGATCGCTAAGCTGTCGCAGGACTGCCGCACGGACTACCACCATGTCAAGCCCATCAAGCCGCTGCCCTCCCGCAAGAACGCCGACCGTGTGCCCTGGATGGATTGCTATATTGCCCCCTGCAAGGGCGGCTGCCCCATTGAACAGGACATTCCCGAATACATTGAGCTATGCCGCAAGGGGCTTTACAACGACGCGCTGAAGCTCATCACCGAGAAGAACGCCCTGCCCTTCATCACGGGCACGATCTGCGCCCACCGCTGCATGGGCAAGTGCAGCCGCAACTTCTATGACGAATCCGTCCGGATTCGCGCGACCAAGCTGCTTGCTGCCGAAAAGGGCATCGACGCGCTGATGGCTTCGATCCAGAAGCCCGCCCGCGTCGAGGGCAAGAAAGCCGCGATCATCGGCGGCGGCCCGACGGGTATCGCCGCAGCCTACTTCCTCGGCAGAGCCGGCGTTCCCTGCACGCTGTTTGAGCGCACGAGCAAGCTCGGCGGCATCGTCCGTCACATCATTCCCGAGTTCCGCATCAGCAGCGCCGCCATCGACCGCGACATCGACCTCATGCTCGCCTACGGCGCGGAGGTTCGCCTGAACGCGGAAGCGCCCTCGGTGGAGGTGCTGAAAAAGCACGGCTACACCCACATCCTCTACGCCGTCGGCGCATGGAAGCCCGGCAAGCTCGACATTGAGGGCAATGTGCGCGGCGTCATCGGCTGGATGCAGGAGATGAAAGCAGGCAAGGGCGGCGAGCTGGGCCATGTCGCCGTTGTCGGCGGCGGCAACACCGCCATGGACGCGGCGAGAGTCGCCAAGCGCGCGGGCGCAAAGTCCTCCACGCTGGTCTACCGCCGCACGAAGCAATATATGCCCGCTGACGCAGAGGAGCTTGAATTGGCCATCGCGGACGGCGTGGAGTTCCTGGAGCTGGTCGCACCCGTTGCGCAGAGAGACGGCAAGCTGATCTGCGACAAGATGAAGCTCGGTGAACCGGACGCCTCCGGCAGAAGAAGCCCCGTTCCCACAGGGGAGACGGTGGAGATTCCCTGTGACCTCGTCATTTCCGCCGTCGGCGAGCAGGTGGATGACGCGCTGTTCACGGCGAACGGCATCGAGCTGAACGCGAAGAAGCGCCCCGCCTTTAAGACCAATATTGAAAACGTCTATGTCGCAGGCGACGCAACGCGTGGCCCCGCCACAGTGGTTGAGGGCATCGCAGACGCCGCAAAATTCGCAGAAATCGTGATCGGCAAGAAGCATGAATATACGATCCCGCTCAGCGCCTATCCCACCGAGGCAGAGGCCGTCGCGAAGAAGGGCATCTTGGCTATGTCGAAGGACGCGAATTGCGAGGGCGACCGCTGCCTGAGCTGCAACACCGTCTGCCAGAACTGTGCCGATGTCTGCCCGAACCGTTCGAATGTCGTCATTCGTATGGCGGACGGCAGAACGCAGATTCTCCATATCGACAAGATGTGCAACGAGTGCGGCAACTGCACCGCCTTCTGCCCGTACAACGCCGAGCCGTGCAAGGATAAGTTCACCCTCTTCCAAACGGAGAAGGACATGGACGACTCCAAGAACTTCGGCTTCTGCGTCCTGCCCGACGGCAAGGTGCGCGTGCGCCTGTTCACCGAGGGCGTGTATGACATCGACGGCGAGAACGCGCTGCCGGACGAGATCGCCCGCTTCATCCGCACCGTCAAGAACGATTACAGCTATCTGTATTAAGCCGTTCTCCGCGCGGACTGTCTATGACACAACCGACAAAACGGCTTTTGATCACCGGCTTTGATCCCTTCGGCGGCGAGACGGTCAATCCCTCATGGGAGGCAGTCCGTCTGCTGCCGGAGGCGGTCGGCGCGTACCGGCTGATGAAGCTGCAAATTCCGACGGTCTTCGGGCAGGCTGTGGAAACAGTGCTGACTGCCGCAAGGGAGCTGCGCCCGGATGTGATTCTCTGCATCGGGCAGGCAGGCGGGCGCAGCGCCGTAACACCGGAGGTCGTCGCCATCAACCTGCGGGAAGCGAGGATTCCGGATAACGCCGGAAATCAGCCGGTGAATGTTCCCGTCGTGGAAAACGCACCCGCTGCCTATTTCTCCACGGTTCCCGTAAGGACGATGGTAAAGGCGATACAAGACGCAGGTCTGCCCGCAGCGCTCTCCTATTCCGCAGGCACCTTTGTCTGCAACGATGTGCTGTATACGCTCCTGCACTGCTTCGACGGAACGCAAACACAGGTCGGCTTTGTCCACGTCCCCTTCCTGCCGGAGCAGTCCAAGGACCATGCACCCAGCCTGCCGCTTGCGCAGATCGTACAAGTGCTGACTGTTGCAATCGAAAGCTTATGAAAAACCCCTGCGTCCGAAGTCGGGCGCAGGGGTTTCATTCGATTCATGTATTTGCGATTGCACCACAAAGGAGCTGCCGCCTTTG
>JBJDYD010000007.1:0-3969 GCA_051867015.1 Faecousia sp.
CCTACAGTTTTAAGCGTTACAGGCTAGTAGGGGCGGCTATCAGCCGCCCGCGTTTCAATTCCGCGCGGAGCGCTCCTCAGTCATTCACCCTTAGTCCTTAGCTCTTAGTCAACAACGCAAACGCCTCGTTCTTCTGCTTCAGCACATCGTCGATGCGTTCGATATATTGCTGTGGGAATTTGGGATTGTGAAAGCGCTCCAGCCGTCCGTCGGGGAGGTTGATCTTGGTCATTCCGCCGCCGCCGAGGGAGATAATCGAATGCAGCTCCTCCATCATGTAGATGTTATACAGCCCCTCGAAACCGTCCTTGCACCAGCCGACATTCTCAAAGCTGCCGGACATATACTTCTGCCGATACAGATAATACGGCTTGTAGCCCGCTGCGCGGAGGCTGTGTTCGGCGTCCTCGAGCATCGCGGCAACCTCCTCCGCAGACGGCAGGCGCGTGCGGGAGAAAAACAGCTCCGCGCCCTTTTTCAGCGCGAGGGTATGCACCGTCACATTGGTGGGATCAAGCGCCAGCACCTGTTCGAGCGAAGACGCAAAGGACTCCCGGGTGTCATTGGGCAGACCGGCGATCAGATCCATGTTGATCCCGTCAAAGCCCGCTGCCCTTGCGGCATGAAACGCCTCGACGGTCTGCGCGCTTGTGTGCCGCCGCCCGATGAGGGACAGAATCTCGTCATTCATCGTCTGCGGATTGATGCTCATGCGGTCGCAGCCGAGGACGCGGATGGTTTGCAGCTTTGTGAGATCAAGCGTGTCCGGTCTGCCGCCCTCTACGGTATATTCTATCAGCTCTGTCAAGTTAAAATTCGCGCAAATTGCGTCCATCAGCCGCTGCATCTGCGGCGTGGAGAGCGTCGTGGGCGTGCCGCCGCCGATATAGAGAGTGCGCACGCGCTTTCCCGATGCCTGTAACAGCTTGCCGACATGGACGATCTCCTTTTCCAGCGCGTCCAAAAACTGCGGCAGAAGGGTCTTCGTCATGCGCTCGACCCCCGTGCTGACGAAGCTGCAATAGGCGCAGCGGGTCGGACAGAAGGGAATGCCGATATACAGCGAGATGTCGTTCTCCCGCAGCCGCTTGGAAGCCTCCACCGTCGCCTCGGACGCCTCGATGCATAACCGGCGGCGCTCGGGTGCGACATGGTAGCGCTGCTCTAACAGGCGGTCAGCGCTTTTTTCGTCCCCGCCCGCGAGCAAATGGCGCGTGGTGAGCTTCGTCGGGCGGACGCCGGAGAGGCTGCCCCACTTCGGCGGCTCGCGGAGCTGTACGGCGGCATCGTAATAAGTATTTTGCAGCAGACGGCGGCGCGCAGGAACGTCCGCGTCCTGCACAGCCAAACGCCGCGTTGCCTTGGCGGTCTTGCCGTGCAGGGTAATCCGCGCCGTCGCGGTGAGCCACGTTTTCCCGACGTGCAGGGCGGAAACCGCACCGTCACCTTCGAAGGGCGCGTCCACCGGCTCCATCGGCTCCTCCGGAAACAGCGCAAGCTGCAGCTGCTCCACCGCGTAACGGTCCTCATGACCGTGAAGATATAGCTTCATAGAAAGCTCCTTTGGTGAAAGGATTAGTGAATAGTGAATGGTGAATAGTGAACAGGTGGCGGTCTGTGGGAAGCTGTACGTTGAGGCACCCTTGACGCGCCTGTGGGCAGTCTTTTTTGGGGCTAAGGGCTAAGAGTGAATGGTGAAGGACTGTGGTGTGCTCCGCACGGATTAAAAAATGTGTATTGGCTGCCCTCTATGTCATTGCGAGGAGCGCAGCGACGTGGCAATCTCAGGCTGTTGTTTGATCCGCACTTCATACTTCCTGCACGAGATTGCCACGGGCGCGGGCGCCCTCGCAATGACACAGAAGGATGCCTGTTTCAAATTCAAAATCCGCGCGGAGCGCTCCGACACTATTCACTATTCACTATTCACTGTTCACTGAAATGCGCAGTTCTTCGCCCTTCGTCACCCCGGTCATTCGCCCTTACTCCAAATTGTCCGCGAAGAAATCCGCAAGCTCGGCGACGCGTCCCTCTGCAAACGGGGACTCCATCTCCGCAATTTCCAGCAGGGCGAGGATGGAATTGTCCGGGGCGTTGCGCATCAGGATCTGATATGCCTCCATGCCGCTGCCATCCTCCTGCTCCAGCATATAGATCTGCAAGGCGGCATCGTTGGAGACGCAATAGCTGATCACATAGAACGGCGCGATGAAGAAATGCTGCACGTCGATCCAACCGGGCGCCAAAATATCCTCCATGCCGTACATGGACATGCCGAACTCCTCGGTGCATTCCAAAAACAGCGCGTTCAGCCGCTCCGCCGTCAGCTCATCATCCGGCAGCTCATAGGCGCGCTGCTCAAATTCTGCGTAGCTCGCCTGCCCGAGGAAGACCAGCACGGAGTCCGCAAGCTTCGAGGAGGTCAGCCCCTCACGCTCCCGTCTTGTCAGATCGGCGCGGCTCAGGGCGAGGAATTCCAGCCCCTGCGAGAAAATCTCCGCGCAGTCGATGGACGAGGTGCCGTTGCAGTTGACATAGCCGTCCACAAAATGCCCGAACTCATGGGTCGCGGTCAGGAAATCGTCGATCTCCCCCGTCGGGGAGACGTAAAGGAAGGGCATCTCATAGGCAGACAGATAGGTCATATAAGAGCCGGGCATCTTGCTCGTTGACTCTGTGACATCATAGAGCCTGTAAGCCATCATGTAATCATAAGCAGTCGCGATCTCGCCGCCGAAGCGGTAGGCGGTGTTTTGCAGCAGCTCCATGACCTCGTCCGTCTCCATAGCCTCGCTGTAGCTGCTGTAAACGGCGGCATAGTAGAGCGATGCCATCTCCTTGGCAATCTCCGAGGTATATTGCTCGACCTGCGCAGGCGTGTAGTCGCGCTCATAATAATATTCGTAAGCGAAGTCCGCGTAGCTCTCGTAGTCCAGCTCCTCCGCGATCTCTCGGCGCACGCGGATCAGCTTGGCAAACAGCTCCGAAGCAAGCGGATTGTATTTGTCATAGTACAGAGTGTAGATCTCCAGCATCTCCATATAATCGAGATTCGGGTCGGAAAGCAGCTCCTCCACCAAGCATTCTTCGCCCTGCCACTCGATCGTCATGTCGCTCTGCATCGCCATATATTCCGATTGCAGCGCGCTCTCCTCCTGCATCAGCTCGACCACGCGGTCGTTGGAGTAGATCTGATTCTCGTCGTAGTAATCGAAGAAGCCCTCCTCGAAATATGCCGCCTCCAAAGCCTTGCGCTGATCGCTTTGACCCATCGCGATAAAGCACTTCTCCATCGCCTGCTCAATCAGGGGCGACTGCTCCTCGCACCAGTTGTATTCCTCGTCGTAATAGGGATCGTTGAGGTCGAGGGTATAACGGATGTACGCATATTGTCCCATGGTGCTGAAGCGGACATACGCCTCCTCCACGGGATAATACGCCGCAAGGATCTCGTCGCAGTCCGCGCCGTCTTCCACCAGCGCCTGCACTGCGGCAAAATCGTCGCACAGCCCCTGTGCGTCCGGGCGTTCATAGACGATCTCGTCGAAGGGAATCTCCTCCAGCAGCGCTTCGGTCGGGCGCTCATATTCGTCATACGGCGTGTAGGGCGGCAAAACCTCCGGCTCCGTCGGCGCTTCGGTGGTCTTTCCCGTCGTCTCGGTCGCTTCTGTGGGCGCGAGGAAGCCGCCCTCGCGGAACAACTGTTGGGCGGTGCAGCCCTGCAGCAGCAGACTGAGCGCCAGCACAAGGGCAAGCAGTACGGACAGTTTTCTCTTTTTCATAAATACCATTCCTTTCTCAACGCATACGGAACTACGCATATGGAACTACAAGCTGCCGACCGGCAGGCGGCTTTTTAGACTAAGGACTAAGGGCTAATGGTGAATGACTGAGGAGCGCTCCGCGCGGATTTGAAACGCGGGCGGCTGATAGCCGCCCCTACTAGTTTGTAACAGTTAAAAGTTGTGT
>JBJDYD010000008.1:0-18656 GCA_051867015.1 Faecousia sp.
CCGGCTCGTAGCTGGCTACCACACATCCGGGGCAAATATATAGTAACAGGAGAAACAAAATAATGAAAAACTTCTTCCGGCGCTTCATGCTGTTATTCGACATGCTGTCACCATTCGCAGGCATCGTATTCTACTTCACAAACATTCGAATCGGTCTATATATCTGCGCAGCCTACTTTGTTTTGTTTGCAATACAGCGCTTCATCACGCGTGGAGATATGTGGACACCCATTGAAGTGATAGCCAGCATCGCCATTGCAGCAATCGTTGCAAAATTCACAAGCTTAGAAATGCTCCCATTTGCTGCAGTTCTAATTTGCGGCAGGTATGCAATCGAAACCATCATTTTCTTCCCCGTCCTTATCGCCGGAATCACTGCAAGTTCTGCCAGCGAAATCGTTGTGAACTACAATAATGATGACGATGACGACGACAACGATTACTGAGGCTAATGACTAAGAGGAAATAGAGAATAGCGTCGTATCGAAGGATGCGTCACCACAATCAACTACACAACGTCAACGGATTACAGCTTGACGAAGGACGGCAGAGATGGTACGATATGAACACCGCGGGTTCCAATCATTGTGCACACGATTGTAGGTGATTCATCATGAAAAAGCTCACCAGCTACATCATGATAGTCAGTCGCGGTTCTCGCTCTCCTACCACTGAGAGTTGACACACGCGCCATTTGCAGATATGTCAACCGTGTCAGCGAGGCAGCAGCAGATGCCGAATCATCCCGGCGGGCTTTTCCTCCTGCTGTGGCAGGTACTTTGTCCTTACCAAAAACAGCAGATGCTGAACCAGAAAGGCACCGGCTGTCTCGTGAGGACAGATTCTGCATCGGATGGCAGCGCGAATACCCACGCTGTTGTCCCATGACCCCCGCACTGCGCAGTGATTCGGCACTGCGCAGTTTTTATTTTCTGCCTGTGAACGGCTCTACCGCCCTTCGTCAAACTGTATTCTTGCGCTACGAACAGTATTAGAGAATAACGTCGGAGCGCTCCGCGCGGATTCCGATTATGTTGCCCCATTGCGGTAGATTCGGCATTGCCAACACTGCCGCGATCTGCTATATTATAGTTACGTCTATCAACAGCGAAAAATCTTTGCGACAGGAGCGGTCAAGATGGATCCAAAGCTTACCGTATTGAAGGAATACTTCGGGCATTCCGCGTTTCGCGCCGGACAGGGCGATATTGTGGACTGCCTTCTCTCCGGCAGAGACGCGCTCTGCGTCATGCCCACGGGCGCGGGGAAATCCATTTGTTATCAGGTGCCGGCGCTGCTGTTCGACGGGATCACCATTGTCGTCTCTCCGCTGATTTCCCTGATGAAGGATCAAGTAACCTCTCTTGTGCAGGCGGGCGTTCCGGCGGCATTTTTCAACAGCTCGTTGACGGCAGCGCAGTATGCCAAAGCGCTGGAAAATGCGGCTAACGGAAAATACAAGCTGATCTATGTCGCACCCGAACGACTGCTGACGCCGGAATTTCTGTCATTGTGCCAGACGCGGCGGATCTCTATGGTCGCCGTCGACGAGGCGCACTGCGTGTCTCAATGGGGACAGGACTTCCGCCCGAGCTATTTAAAGATCAGCGAATTCATCACTTCCCTTCCCGTCCGTCCCATCGTCGCCGCGTTTACCGCCACCGCGACGCAGGAGGTAAAGCAGGACATCTTAAAGCTTTTGGGCTTGCAGGACCCGCTTTCCGTAACGACCGGCTTTGACCGTCCCAATCTGTTCTTCTCGGTTTTGCAGCCAAACTCCAAAGACGAAAAATTGCTTGCGCTGCTTCACGAGCGTCAGGAGAAATCGGGCATTGTATACTGCGCTACCCGAAGTGCCGTGGAGGAGGTTTGTACGCTTCTGAACAAAAACGGTTTCTCCGCGACGAGATACCACGCCGGTTTGTCCGACGCGGAACGGAAAACCAATCAGGAGGATTTCGTTTTTGACCGAAAGACAATCATGGTCGCAACCAACGCATTCGGCATGGGGATCGACAAGTCCAATGTGGGGTATGTCATTCATTATAATATGCCGAAAAATATGGAGAGCTATTACCAAGAGGCAGGCAGAGCGGGGCGCGACGGCGAGGAAGCGGATTGCATACTTCTTTACGGCGGGAAGGATGTGCGCACCAACCGATTTTTGATTGAAAACAGTGAGACAAATACGGAACTGACCCTGCAGGAGCAGCTTGAGGTTCGTGAACGGGATCTCGAACGTCTGAAGCAGATGACCTATTACTGCAAAACACAGGATTGTCTGCGCAGCTTTATTTTGAAATACTTTGGAGAGAAATCAGCAAATTATTGCGGCAAATGCTCCAATTGCCTGACGCAGTACGAGACGGTCGATATTACCGTAGAGGCGCAGAAAATCTTATCCTGCATTCTCCGAACGGGACAGCGCTTCGGGAAAAAAATGATCTGTGATATCCTGCGCGGGAGCAAAAACGAGCGGCTGCTGCGCCTCGGGTTGGACAGCCAAACAACCTACGGCATCATGAAGGACTGCGCGGAAAAGCGATTGCGCGATATGATCGACTTTTTGGAGCAGCAAGGCTATGCCATGACAGAAGGCGCAGAATATCCGGTTTTGAAAGCGACTGCAAAGCGCACTGAGATTCTGCGCGGCAGCGTCAATCTGTGCATGAAGCTTCCGAAGCAGCAAAAGAAGGAGACCCACGCGGAGGAGCCTGCCGTTATGAATAATGACCTGTTTACCGCGCTCAAACAGCTCCGAAACGAGCTTGCGTTCCGAGAGGGCGTTCCGGCATATGTGATCTTCTCCAACGCGACGCTTACCGAAATGAGCAAGAAATGCCCCAAAACCGCCGAAGCGCTGCGCAATGTCTCCGGCGTAGGCAAGGTAAAGCTCGCAAAATACGGCGATAAGTTCTTGGAAGTCCTCCGCAAGTTCTGACCTGCACAACCAATGAAGGCGGGGACATGTCCCCGGCGTACAGATAAAACACCCCGCCGAATTCTTCTTTGCATGAGGCAAAGAGGAATTCGGCGGGGCTGTTTATTTGCTGTTCTGTTTCAATGTTCGTGCAATCTTATCTGCGCTTTTCCTTCACCGCAATCCAGATCTCGCAGGTGTAGTTCGGGTCTTGTACCTCTGCCGAGGGGTAGACCTCCAATTCGATTCCGCTGCCGTATTCATAGGTGCTGCTCTGCGGAAAGAACTCCGTGCAGATTCGCTTGTAGGTCTCCTTGAACGCGTCGGGCATTTTCCCTTTACACTCAAACACGGCGTAGGTATGCGCGGGAATGTCCACAAGGTCAAATTCCTCGTCCGTCACAGGCGCGCCGTTATACTCCGCTCCGATGCCGTAGGGGAAGCCGGAAGCCTCCAGCTCACCGGAAAAACAGATGCCGAGGATGCCGTGAAATCTGTCAAAGCTCGCATACTTACAGAGCTTCTCCATTGTGCCGTCCTGGCTGCACACATTCCAAAACGCCGAAATGTCCGCCGTTGCCGTGTCGCCCTGGGGCTTGTTTACCTGCTTCTTTCTGCAAATGACTTTGAACGCGTCTCTTTTTTCAATTCTGTAATGCATCAGGTTGCCTCCGTCTAAAATCAGTTTTACGGAAAGGCGGGAAAAGGACTTGATGTTTCCCCCGCGTCTTGCCTCCGTCGGCGTGATGCCGTGGAAGCGGGTAAAGGCGCGGGTGAAGCTCTCCGGCGTATCGTAGCCGTAGCGCAGCGCAATGTCGATGATCTTGTCTTCCGTCCGATGCAGCTCGTCAGCCGCAAGGGACAGGCGGCGCATACGAATGTAATCTCCCAACGTATAACCGACGAGCATACTGAACATCCGCTGAAAATGAAACACCGACGAGGCGGCCTCCCTCGCCGCTGCTGCATAGTCGATCTCGTCCGTCAGATGCGCCTCGGTATAAGCAATCGCGCGCTGTATTCCGCTGATCCAGTCCACAGGCTTCTCCCCTTCCGTATGGCTGTATTATAGCAAAGGTCACTCCGGGTTTCTTGACTTTCCGTGCGAAATGATGTCAAAAAGAAAGCCTTTGTACTCCGCATCAAACGATTTTCGGCAAATCGCACAGAGCAATTCCTCCGCTGCGGCAAGAAAGGCAACTGCGCTTACAGCATGGCATAACGCGTTGAAAAAGCCGCAACGGCAGACACACGGCAAGAGGAAGACCGCCGCACCGGTGATTTTGTTCAACAGCGTATGGGGAAGGCATAGCTTGCGGAATCGAACAAAGCCAATCAACGCGACAGATATTTTGACCGCAGTGATCGTTCCCGCTGCCCACCATACAAATGCCGGAAACAATTTCCAAAGACGAAGCAGCGCCGCAGCGCAGAACACCAAATCGGCAATGCTGTCCAATTTTGCGCCAAAGTCTCCCGCCGAACCGCACCTGCGCGCGACTGTTCCGTCGATTATATCGGATAATCCGCCGACAACGTAAAACACGAAAAACGGAACAGACAGCGGAATTGTAAAAAGCATCGCAATTGCCGCAATGATGCGCAAAGCGGTAATGAGATTGGCAATATACTTCATGCAAGCCCTTCCCTCTCGACAAATGCCCGCAAAACAGCAAGCTGCTTTTCCGTGTGGAACCAATGCTCGCCGTCCTCATAGATTTGCAGGGAGCAGCCGAATCGCTCCGCAAATGCCGTCACCGTTGCCCGGTCGGTCAAATTGTCCTTTCCTGCATAGAGGATCGCGGTGCGGCTGCCCCATTTTTGAATCCGATGCTGTTTCGCGTAAGTATAATACACCCACGAAAGCGTTTCTCCGAAGGGGGTCGGAATTTCCTGTTCCGCTTGCAGCCGTTCCGCGCTTACGGATGCCCAGCCCATCATCCGTTCAATCAGGGCAACCATATCCAAAATCGGCGAGACAAACAGGCAGTTCGCAAACCGCTCATTTGGAAACGCCAGCAGAGAAACATAAGCGCCGATGCTGTTCGCGTACAGTGAAACCTCCTGCCACCGCTGTTTCATCTCCGTCAGAACACCTTGCAGCTCGGGAACCACCACCCACGGGAGCAGTTGTTCCGCGCTGCCCTTCCGCGCGCCATGCTCCGGCAGGTCCATCCCGAGAACCTGATATCCCTTTGGGCAAAGAAGCTCCGCAAGGTGGCAAGCCTCCTCCTTATTGCCGCACTTCCCATGCACAAAGAGCCATACCTTATCCGCCCGTTCCCCGTAAAGCACCGCCGGAATGCCGCATATATCAAAGTATTCAAAAACCATAAAAGCTCCTCTCATACGACCATTCACATTCTTCTGTTCTTCACAAGCGCCTTGCAAGGGACCCTCATTTTTCCCTTTTCGCCTTGCCATTCGGCATTTTTTCCGATATACTATTCTCAAGATCACCAAAGGAGAGAGAAATATGGAAAAATTCGCCGTAATCGACACGGAGACCAACTGGGTAGATCAGGTTATGTCCATCGGCACCGTGATTGCAGAGGCAGATACCTTTCATCCGCTTGCATTCAAATATCATGTGCTTCCCGTCGAGTGTGCGTCAGGCGGCATGTATTCTAACGCTCTGTTTTTGGATACGCCGGTAAATCCGGTTCTCTGCACCAAAGAAGAGGCGATGCAGGACCTTCTCTCGTGCTTCTCCGCGTATGGGGTCGGCTCCGTGTTTGCCTACAACGCCGGTTTTGACCGCAATCATTTGCCGGAGCTGTCGCGGCTGCAATGGTATGACATCATGCGCTTGGCAGCCTATCGCCAGCACAATCCCAAGATCCCGCAAACGGCTTGCTGCACCACCGGCCGTCTGAAACGCGGCTATGGCGTCGAGCCCATGCTCCGCCTGCTCTCGGGAAGCGATACTTATTGTGAAACTCATAACGCGCTCTTCGACGCGATGGATGAATTGGAGATCATGCGTCTATTGGCGCATCGGTTGGAGGATTATATTCCTCTATAAAAAGCGCTTCAAGCCTCGTCCTGCGCTTCAAGGTAGAAGCTGACGGGACGAAAGCCGTCGTTGCAGCTTATCATGGCGGAATTCGGATTCTTCATCCAGCCGTCGTAAAAATTGCCGCCGCCTTGCGCCAGTGTCTTCACAAAGCCGGACATGCTTTCCCACGCGCTGTCACACAGTCCCTCCGGCTTCTTCCCATTGTCGGCGATCCAAACCTGTCCCTCCTGCACATCGCAGGCGTGTTCCATGGGGTTTTCATATTGCTCCATCAGATCGGGATAGCAGGCTTTGCGCATGGCGGTGATTTTGACCTTCTTCATATCAGCACCCCGTTGCAATGGTCGATCTCGTGCTGGATGATCTGCGCCGTCCAGCCGGTGAAGGTCTTCAGCCGCGTTTGCAGCTCCGCGGTTTGATACTGCACCTTGATTTTCTGATACCGCTTTGTCTTTCGCGGCCCGCCCGTCAGGGAAAGGCAAGCTTCCTGCGTCTCATATACGCCAGACTGCTTGACAATCTCCGGATTCAGCATGACCATATAGGTTCCCTCGTGATCAAAGGCAATCACCCGCTTGCAAACGCCGATCATATT
This sequence comes from Faecousia sp., assembly GCA_051867015.1. Classification (GTDB taxonomy): domain Bacteria; phylum Bacillota; class Clostridia; order Oscillospirales; family Oscillospiraceae; genus JAZOXB01. Next base: position 6,535 of record JBJDYD010000008.1, read on the forward strand.
CGCCGCCATACCGACGCAGGTCTCCTTGTGCGCTTCCAACGTATCCAGCAAGTCCCGCACGGTCTGTAAATCCTCTTTCGTTGCAGGCAAAGACTTCTGCGCAAGGAAAATGGGGTCATGCATCAGCTCTCTTACCATTGTTGCTCCCCTTTCTGCTCTTTTTTCGTGCTGTACGAACGGTAAAATACCAGTCCTGATACATCCGCGATGAGCCATCCAATCGGAATCGAACACCAAATTGCGACAACGCCCAACGGTGTATGCGGCGCCAGCGCATAGGACAGCGCCACCCGCGTTCCGAGCGAGAGGATCGTAAGGATCAGCGAGATATGCGGCTTGTTGATCCCTCGGAAATAGCCGTACCAAAGGAACAAAATGCCGATCCCTATATACATCGCGCCCTCGATACGCAAGTATCTTGCACCTTCAGCAATGATTTGCGTCTTCTCTGCATCGACAAACGGCCGCATAAGGTTTTCGGCAAAGAGGCAGATCAGAATTGAAATCACTGCACAGAATCCGGCGGATACCGCAAAGGAAACACGCGTTCCTTTCCGGATCCGTTCGGTTTTTTTTGCGCCGTAATTCTGAGAAACAAACAGGGAATACGCATTCCCGAATTCCTGTGCCGGCATATACGCGATCGTGTCGATTTTCACGGCAGCGGCAAAAGAAGCCATAATCGTTGCGCCGAAGCTGTTGACCAGGCCTTGTATCATGAGAATGCCGAAGTTCATCACCGATTGTTGGATTCCCGTTGCGACATCATTTTGAATGATTTCCCGCAGCCGTCGAAAATTCCATTCCCCGCCGAATATCCTTCCGCGCAGCAGCGGGAGCTTCGCGGCAGAATAGAGCATCATTCCGATGCCTGCAGCCGCTTGCGCAAGAACCGTCGCCCATGCCGCACCGCTGACGCCCATTTTCAGCCCCACGACGAACCAAACATCCAGCGCAATGTTCATGACGGACGAAATTGCCAAAAAAATCAGCGGCATGACGGAATTGCCGATCGCGCGGAGTAAGTAAGCGAAGAAATTATAGAGAAACACAAAGAGGATCCCCGCAAACACGACCGTCACATATTCCCGCGTCATCTCCATCAGTTCCATCGGTGTCTGCAGCATTTTTAGGATAAACCGCATTCCCGGATAGATTATCCAATAGATGATCACCGTCACGGCAAGGATAAACCAAAAGGAGAGGCGTGCATCTTCCCTCAGCCTTTTCTCATCTCCGGAGCCGTAATCGGATGAGAAAAATGCGCCGCTTCCCATACAAAGACCAATGATAATGGAAGTAATGAAAATCATCAGCGTGTAGGCAGAACCAACGGCTGCAAGCGCATCGGCGCCGATACACTTGCCCACGACTAAGGCATCGGCAAGATTGTAGATTTGCTGCAACAGGTTCCCTGCGATCATCGGCAGAGAAAACCTGACGAGTTTTCGGAAGATCGCGCCCTCCGTAAGATTCACTTCTTTCAAATCGCGCCTCCGTTTTGTAGCTTGCTCAAAGGTTTCTTCGAATGATCGCCATTGCTCGCTTACGGCGTGTAATAACTTCTCGTAAGCCCTTGCTTTGTAAAATGATTCTTTTCATAGAAATGCTGCGCAACCGTATTTGTCAGTGCAGTATTGGTGTCAAATCGTGTGATTCCTTACCAAATAGCTTTCACAATGAGCCATATGATCATTGCCCATAGCATCACAATCGGTATCGCATAATACCATTTTTTCGGTTTTCCGTCTGTCCACATATTCTCCGACTGCTTGCGGCACTCCGTCCACACATCGTCCGGAATACATTTTATGGTCAGCGCAATCAAAGCCGGCAGCAAAATCACATCATCCAAATATCCCAATATCGGAATGAAATCGGGAATCAGGTCAATTGGGGACAGCGCATAGCCTACTGTAACAGCGGAGATTATCTTTGCCAAAACCGGTGTCTTGCGGTGCTTCAGCGCAAGGAACACCGCCGGTATATCGGTTTTGAATTTTTTTGCCCGCTCTTTCAGATTCATAGATCCGCTCCCCAAAAGCACCGATTTACTGCGTACATTATAACATGTTTTTTCTTTTTTTCAAATTATATCTTGGTTCATCATGAAACCGTCTCGCCTTCTTTTTGCGGGAGTAATGCTTCCTTCTTTTTCCTGACCGGCACCTGTATTTCTGACAGCCACTGACTTTCATCCTCTTTATTCCAAACGCCGTCAATATAGCTTTCACGAATCTCGCCGGCAATCTCATACCCATTTTCCTCGACATACCGCAGCACTGTTTCATAGGATTCCGAAAACGTACGGTAGGAACCCTTGTGAAAAACGCAGGCGGCACGGATCTCGGGAAGGGTTTTGAACTTCAGCTCGCCGATCTCTTTTTTTGCCTCCGCAACGGATTCACAGATCTCAACGAGGATGTCCCCGTCCTTATATCCCGGCTCCAAATAGGCGGTAAAGCAGTATTCCGGAAGGGCGCAGATACAGCCCGCTTTCTCCATCCATGCGCCCATTGCCGGCATCCGCTCAAACAGGTCATCATAGGATTCCAGCCTGATCCGCATAAATGCCACGGTGGTTTCCGGGATGGTTTTGATCAGGACAGGTGCGGAAAGTCCGGTTTTCTTTTTGGATAGATAACCATCCACCACGGCGATCTGTCTTGTGAGATCAGAGATTTTTTCAAGCAGTTCTGATTTTTTCTTCAAAAGCACCGCTTCCTCATCCGCGCCGGAGTTGATGCGTGCAATTTCCTCCAAGGTGAATCCCGCCAGCTTTAAAGCGGTAATCTGATGGAGCACCGCCATTTGGCAAAGGGTATAATACCGGTATCCGGTCTCAGGATGGATCAATGCCGGCATCAGCAGCCCCTGTTCCTCATAGAAACGCAGCGTCTTTACCGTCACATGATTCATCGCCGCAAACATACCGATCTTATAGAGTGTGCCGCTTATCTTCTCTTCGCAGGGCTTGTGTTCTTGCCTCATCTCCATCGTCTTACTCCCATCTGAACGTTTTGACGGCGACGGTGCCGCAAATGACCGTGATCGCGGTCAGAGTGATCACCGGTACTACCATTTGATTATAGCACCCTATGGACACGGATTTCAACAGATTGATCCCTACGCCAAGGGGCATCCACCCGGAAACAGCTCTGAATCCGGCGGGAAATACCTCCGCGGGAATGGTGGCGCCGGAGAACAGCAGCATAGGGAAATAGAGCAGGCTGGTGGCGACATTCATGGATCTTGCGGTTCGGCACAGGCTGGCAACCATGAGTCCGATGGAAAACATGGATGACATGGTCAGCAGCCACGCTGCCATATACACAAACACATTGCCCGGCATCCGATATCCGAAAACCGCCACCGCGGCGACGGTCAGGAGCAGTGTGGACATCACAGCAGCAACGCCGCTGGCGATGGTATCACAGGCGAGGAGTCTTGCGGGGGAACAGGGGCTGCAGTACATCCGCCGCAAGATTCCCTGCGCCCGCAGCTCCACCACGGTGATGGGGATGCTCATAAAGGCGCTGCAGCAGATCCCCACGGTGGACAGCGACACATACGAGCTCTGCAGATAGGTCAGACCCGAATCTGCGGCATTTTTCTCTCCGGAGATCATCGTAATCACAACGAATACCACCAGCGGCATCAGCAGACAAAACAGAATCACATCCGGTGAACGGAAAAAGAGCTTCTGCTCCACCCGATACATTCTCCAAAACCGCTTCATAACAGTTCCTCCTCTCCCATAAAGAACAGATACGCTTCCTCCAAATTCTTCCGCCCCGCTGCGGCGATCACTTCATCCGCGGTGCCTTCCGCGACTTTTTCTCCCGACTTGATGATGCACACGCGGTCGCAAAGGGCTTCTACCTCTTCCATGTAATGCGTGGTCAGGAAAATAGTAAGCCCTTGCTCTTTCAACTGCTTTAGCGTTCGCCATACCTCGCGCCTTGCCACCACATCCAAACCGGTGGTCAGCTCGTCCAAAAACACGATCTCCGGGTTGCCGATCAGCGCCAAAACAACAGAAAGCTTCTGCCGCTCCCCGCCGGAGAGCTTGGATACGAAGCTCTTTCTGAGTGTGCCAAGTCCAAATTGCTCCAGCAGCCGCGGATAGTCCGCCGGGGCGGCATACAAAGAGGCATATTCGATGCACGCCTCTTCCACGGTGATGTTGTTCTGATACCGGGTATTCTGAAGCTGCACGCCGACCCGCGCAAACACCTGTTTCCTGTGTTTGGCGGCATCCATTCCCAAAATCTTCGCCGTACCCCCGTCGGGATTTTTCAAGCCCAAGATCAAATCAATGGTGGTACTTTTGCCCGCGCCGTTGTGTCCCAGCAGTCCAAAGACCTCGCCCCTTCTCACATCGAAGGACAGATCGTCCACGACCCTGCGACCGGAAAACGATTTCGTCAGATTCCTTACGCTGACAGATGGTTCATTCATATAGAAAATCCTCCTTGCTTTTCTTTGCAAGGAGGATTGTATCATCTCCCCTTAAGGGGAGAGTCAAGGGGTATTTTGGGTTTTCAGCAGCAACACCGGTAAAATCCGAAATTACATCAGCTTGCGTTTCACACCGCTTCTTGTTTCAGAAGAAGTGTGAACAAATCAGCAGCGGCTCGATCCGGAGCCTCTCTGCTTCAAAATTGCTTTTCCCGGTACCATTGCAGAACCCCGGCAAGATTCTCCGGGCTGACATAGTTTTCGTCCCTGCGCAGCAGCTCCAGCATCCGATCATCCTGCATGGAGCGCTGCTTTTGGGAAGCAAGCCCCTTGATCAGCATGGAGATCATCAGCTTATCCGCGCCCTTCAGCCTGCCGCGGTCAATACCACCTTGGAGGGTGAACAGCGGGATGTCCGCAGGAATGGCAGTAGCCTTCCGAACCTCGGAGATCAACGTTCCGGTATCACACAGCCCAACTCCGCAGACAGCACAGAGATCAAAACGCTTTGCGGCTTTGGCATAACCTTTGACATGGCTTGCATGGATCCAGCCCAGATAGATCACCGGGCTGCCGGAGCATTGGGAGGCGGCATCTGCAAGAGAAAAAACGGGAAGGTCAAGCTTTTCCCCTAACAGCAGGGCGTATTGCTGTGTGTGTCCGGTGTTGGAGGTATAGACAATCGCAGTTGGTTTCATGTTACGCTTCTATCCTCCCATTCAGACCAGTGGACTGCGGGGGATGATGATTGCGGCAATGAGGTACGCCAGTATGCCGCTGCCGCCCAAAGCGCAGAACAGCACCCAAGCCAGACGCACCAGCGTAGGGTCCATTCCGAAATACTCGGCGATCCCGCCGCAGACCCCGTCCACCATCTTATTCCTGTTGGATTTATAAAGCTTTCTTTCCATAATCAGCACCTCTATTCTTTGCATGATAATTGCAATCGGTTTACGAATACCATTTCTCGTTACTATCCTATTGCACTGTAACAATTAAAACTTCATATTTAGACGCAGGCTTTGCGAACGGTAGCAGTTCGGCGTAGGGCGCGACGACCTCGGCGCGCCGTGCAGAACTACCAACCGTGTACAAAGCTGCTTGCCTATCCTGTCTGCCGCTTCGCGGACGGCACGCCGAGTCGTCGTGCCCTACGGTCTACCTACGGTTTTAAGCGTTGCAAACTACTATTCTACCAACGCGCTTCCATTCTCCAAAAAGTCACGCCGGTACTGGGAGGGTGTGATACCCTCGGACTTTTTGAACACCTTTGTGAACACCCGATAGTCGGTATAGCCGGACTGTTCGGATACTTCCGCGATGGATAAAGCTGTGGTCAGCAGGAGCTTTTTCGCCTGCTCCATGCGGAGGTTGGTCAAATACGCCAGGAAATTGACACCGATCTCACTCTTGAATAACTGGCTGATATACTGTGGGTTCAGGTGGAATTCCTCCGCCAGCACGGACAGACTGATTTCCTCGGTCAAATGCTCCCGGAGGAACCGGGTAATACCATGAATCGTCCGTTCCTCCTGCGGGGCATCCTGACGGGAGGCACGGCGCCGGAACAGGGCAATTTTCAGATTGTCAATGCAGGTGCCGAACTCCTCATAATTCACAGGCTTGAGAATATAATCGGTGATCTGCAGCCGCAAGGCTTCCCGACAGTAGGAAAAATCGTCGTAGCCGGACACAATGACAAAGGCGGTGTCCGGATGCTTGAGTCGGGACATTTGAATGACCTTCAGCCCGTTCATGATGGGGATGTTGATGTCCATAATGGCGACGTCCGGCAGGAGGCTGTCAATCTTCGCCAGCGCCTCCATGCCGTCGGCGGCTTCCCCCACCACCTCGCAGTCGTGGGCTTCCCAGTCAAAGAGCCGCTTGAAGCCCTCGCGGATCATGATCTCATCATCCACCAAAAGCACGCGCAATTTCTTCATTTCGTCTCCTCCTTCAGCGGCAGCAGAATGTGGGCTGTCACGCCGCACGTCTCATTTTCCGTATAGGAAAGGCCGTATTCCCTCCCGCAGAGCAGCTTGATCCGCTTTTGCACATTCAGGATGCCGATGCTGTTGCCGCTGAGCTTCGGCGGCTGCTTGGCGTAGGCGCGCAGCATTTCGTCAATGGCGGCTTTTCTGCCCTCGGCAAAGCCGCTGCCCGTATCCCTGACGCAGATTTCCAGCCTGCCGTCTCCGACCCGGGCGGCGGAAATACGCACTTCCCCCCGGTATCCCTTGTTCTTCAGACCGTGGAGCAGACTGTTTTCCACGATGGGCTGCAGGAGGAAGTTCGGCACTTGGGCGCCGCCGAGATCGGGATCAACGTCGTATTCGCACTGAAGCTCCGGATAGCGGTAGCACATCAGCTCCATGTAGGCTTCCAGCAGCTCCATCTCATCGTCCAGCGTGACCATGGGGCGATCCACCTTGACACTGCGCCGAAAGAAATCCACCAGTCGCATCAGCAGATCTGCCACTTTCGTGTCACCGTTCAGCTGCGCCTGAATTCGGATGGTGTCCAGCGTATTGTAGAGAAAATGCGGGTTTACCTGACTTTTCAGGTAGAGCATGGACATCTTCTGCTCCGTCAGCTCTGCCCGCAGCGCCTCCGGATTCTCCAGCGTAAGGTAGAAGGATAGGGTCATCAGGGTGATGCCCATACCGCTGATGAGCCAGGTGTGGTGCAGTCCCTGTAAAACACAGACAATACATTCAATGGCAAGGGCGATCCCAATGGCGGATTTTTTCTTCTTGTCGAGCTGCTTCCGATTCACAGTCAAAAGTCCGGCGCAGAGCAGCAGATAAAAAAACACAGCGCCATAGGGAACCAGCATATACGGTCCGGAGGAATAGTTTCCCTCAGGGGTCACCGTGTAGGAGATCGGCAGCAGGAAATTGCCCAATAGCGCCACAACCAAAAAAATACCTGCAGGCAGATCCAGCCGCCGCGGCTTCCCGGTCTCCGTCTCTACCAGAATGGCGATATACTGATAGAACAGATAGATCACCAGCACCATGCTGCCCAAAAACAGCCGGTGCACGGCATCGTTCAGAAAACGCGGTACGGTCTCCAAATGATGCACCGTGTAGACCGTGATACCGTCCAGCACCAGGTGCACCAGCACGGTTACCAGCAGTACGGCAAAGGTTTTATGCAGCGCCGCCTGCTCCTTCTCGGCTGAAAAATAAATATAAGCTATAAATGCCAGCACCAGAAACAGGGCAATTTCCATCCGCAGCATAGCCGTTCCCCCTTTTATCTTTATGATAAGGCTTCTGTTCCGATACGAATAGGCAGAAACTTCAGAGAAATGTGCCTATTTTATAGGTGTTTCCATCATAGCACAGAACCGCAAAAAATCCAACACGATTTGCGTTTCGGCCGCTCCCGTCGGGGCAGAAAAAAGGATCGCTCCGGCGGCGCTTCCGATGTTCGTCGGAGCAGCAGGAAGGGCTTCGCCGGTAAGTCAGTGAAGTCCGTTCTGTTGCCGAAAAACTGTTATTCTCCTTTGTGCCGCCCCAGATAACGGAAAACCCGATGACGGTAATCCAAATATTCCGCGCCAAATGCGGCGGTCAGATAACGCTCCTCCTGCAGGATCTGCAGGTGCAGCATGACGATTGCAAAAACGGTGAACATTCCCGTCAGCAAGTTGCAGTACATCAGGAACACACCGATGTACATCAGGTCGAAGCCGAGAAACGCCGGGTTGCGGCTGTACCTGTAAATCCCGTCTGTCACAAGCTTTGTTCCGCCTCTGTCCGGAATCCCTGCCCGCCAACTGTCCTTCATGCAGAGAACGGAGAGCAGGAAGATCAAGTCGCCAAGCATGCCGACGAAAAACCCGGTAAAGCGGGCGCTTGCAGGCAGATGACTCCACCCGAAGCCGACGGACAGCAGCTGCGCGGGGACGATCCCCACGGTGGCAATCCCCATCAGCGTTTCGACGGTGTGTGTCCGCGCGTCCTTTCCGCGTCCGATCTGCATAGTCCGGATGCCGCGGCGCTTCTGCCTCCACTGTTTGACGAGATAAATGCCATAAAATACAGCCAAGACAAACAATGCCGTGAGGCGGTAGGGCATGTATTCTTCTATTGGGAGCTTCATTTTCTATCCCTTCCTTGATTTACAAAGCGGATACTGTGGTTTCTTGATCGCCGCAGGCTTTCATCGCCTCGCTCAGTTTTTCAACCATACAGCCCTTGCTCGCATAGTACTGAAGCATCTCGTCCATTTTCCTTTTATCATAGCTGGTAATACAATCCGACAGAACATGCACGGCGTAACCCGCTTTGCTCATATTGTAGCAAGTGGATTTCACGCAAGCAACGGCATCGGCTCCCGCTACGAAAAACTCATGAATTCTGTTTTGGTCTATGAAAGAAGCAAAATCTTCGCTGGTCAGTGCATTCCCCTTTGTTTTTGTGAAGATGTTTTCGGAGACAAGCTTCATATCCGAAACCAATTCGGCGCCGTGCGTACCGGGCTTAAAGGTTCTCGTTCCGGCAGTGATATTATGATGTTGAATGTAAACGATGTGCATATCATTGGCGGCAGCCCAATCAATGGCTTTGTTGATGTTCTCGATGATCTCCTTATAGTTCTTTGTAATATCATTTTGGATGTCGATCACGACCAATGCTTTATGCTTCATTGCCTTTCCTCTTTCCTTCCGTTTTTCTATGATACAAGCGTGAATGTGCGCCGGTAAACACCTCAATATAACTTATGGTCTTCTTTGGATCAACTTCCGTCACACCATAGAAGGAACCATTATACCAAACGATAAAGCGATTGTCGTTATTCACGATGCAGCACAGCGGCAATTGGCATGCGCCGCCTTTGGTATAAACCGCCTTCGACGCATAGGATATTCCATAATAGTCCAACGCCTCCAATATTTTTGACCACGATGCGTGACCTTTTCCCATCAGTGCGGCCACATCGGAAAGCGGCACACCGGCAAGCATGGCAACGCAGCACTGACCACAGAATCCGGCTTGAATAGGGATTGGTTCAATACAGTCTATTTCCCGGATGGGCTGCTCTTTGGAATATGGGCTGTCATGATTGATTCTCGACAGCGTTTCCATCGGTTCCATTTCAACTTCATATTCTTCTTCAGGGGCAAGCGCCGACAGCGTTTTCTTCGCGATTGGGATGAAATAGTTTCCATTTCCCTTGGGAATCAGTTTACATTCAAAAGACAAGTCCATGATAGACACTCTGCATGGAATATTCCCCTTTCGGCCTGTCTCTTCCCACACATGAAACGGTATCTTGATAAATGCGCGGCTGCCCACAGTATTTATGCCTGCACGAAATCTATATATCATTCGACTGCCATCCTTTCGCATATCTTGTTATTTATAAATCTCGATTGATTTTTGGCAAATTGAAATTCAGCGTGATGCATTTCTATTCTCAGCGAGAGATCTTTTCAACAAATGAGGCAATACGATCTGATACTTGGTTCAAATTCGACCAATATAAATAATGTTCTGATGCTTCAATCATCTCCTGTTCGCTGTTTTCGGACCATGAGGCCAACTGGCTCTGAACAGTATCCCAGTCATCTCCGCTGTCAGACGAAAGAACAAGAATTGGTATCTCTCCCAACAAAGGCCCGTTGAGAACTACCGCTGCGTTCTCGTTTATGAGACGGATCGTTTTTATTGTATCAGCATTTCCGGCAAACCGATAAAACATTGCTTTATCAATATCCTGAACCTTCGCAGGAAGACTCTTATTTCGAATGTTCTCACCGTATGCCGGTAATAGCCATCCCAATTCACCCATTAACCGGTTGAAACCGAATGTCCTCAAAAACGCCGTTCCTCGATTTATCAGGACGGCACGCCATTCAGAGTCTGTGCTGTAGTATTCCGGACTTCCGGAATCCAAGAATATAATTCCTTTCACTTTGTCAGGATTCCTTTGTGTATAGCGAATCGCCTCAAGAGAGCCAAGAGAATGACAAATGATCACTACAGGCTTGTTTGGAGCAACGGCATCAATCAACAGGGTAAGCTCATTTGTCATGTTTTCGATGGTTCGCGGAGAATCTGTGCTTGAACTCCATCCGCTTCCGGCATGATCAAAGGTGACAGTCTGTCCTTTTGCTGACAGCATGTTTTGAAGAAAATAAAAATCAGTGTAAGCGCAAGGTGTTCCTGATCCGGCAATAAAAACAAATGCTGTATCGCCGGATCCTATGGAATAATAATGTGCCTGATATGTTCCTACATCAACAAAATCTCCGACTGCACAACACTTGCTTTCCTCAATTTCTGTCATAATAAATTGCCAAACGGCTCCTGCAGCCAAACAAAGGATCAGAAGAATGGGCGCAAACAGCTTCCGTAATTTCGTTTTTCTTTTCATATGCACTTCTGCCTTTCGCTTCCGACTTGAACATTGCAATCTGTGATTGATACGAGACGTATTTTCGCCATGCATACCGGTCGGGGGAAAGCATCTCTTTATCAATGAATCAATCAGATGAAAACGGTCTTTCGTGTTGTACTATGTCCTGCCTCCTCTCCATCCGAAACGGATGAAGAACTTCTTTTTTCCAGTTCAGCGCCATATCGGAAGATGAGGGAAGCCAAGATCAGAACGATGCCGGTAACCACGCTCGGGAGATTGCTGACGTCGCCGCCTTGCTCCGCGCCCGGGATCGCAGTGACGACGGAGGCGATCACGATCGAAACAATGGGCATATAGATGCAGCGGATCCCCAGCCGCAGGATAAGCTTCGCGCCGTTTTCCGTAAAGGGCGTCCCCTCTGTCTGCTCGGTTTTGAAATACCCTCCGGCAAAGGTCAGCAGAATTGCATCGGTGGTCAGGTAGACCAGATCGGAAAGCAGTACAGCCATGACTTGGTTCATATCTTCTATGCCCGTAAAGAAGGGGATCGGCTCGCCAAAGAGGCTGAACACCTGTCCGCCGGTGTACCGGACGATAGAGCACAGAACGCCCACAGCGCAAAGGGCTGCGCCCACGATACTGAATACCAGCGCTATTTTTGTGAGAATTTGAAAGACGCGAAAGGTCTTTTGTATGGTTTGCAGAGATTTCATGTTGTTTCCTCCTTCTCGGGAATTTGCGCTTCTTCCCCGCTTGTACTCTATATTCTATCGGAGAACTCCGGCTGCATATAGGCACTTTTTGTATGTGTATGTGTCCGTTTTATAGATGCTTAGCAAAGCCTTTCTTTTTTCTTATTTGTAAGCGCTCAAGAATCACACAGGGAGGAAAAGCGGCAGCCCTGTTTTTGGGCTGCCGCGTTATTCATATTACGGCTTTTGCGTTTGGTGTTTGCTGCATTCCCGCTTCACATAAGGATTCCACGGCATCAGCAAGGCCATCGTGAGATGGGGATTTTTCGAAATATGGCAGTTCCGTTAGTATATGTTGCCGATACCGACAGGGCGCTATGCCATTCGCCTTTGCGGTTTCCGCCATTGTATTGCTTCAGGATCAGCCGAGGTATGCAGCAGCAGAGTCACCGTACTTGATCATGTTCTCCAGCAGCGCTCTTGCGGTATCGGAGGCTGTGCTTCTGCCGAGGATGTCGGCGATATAGCTTTCCACGCTCCAGGTCTGCACCTGAGAGACAAGAACATCGTTCTCGTCATAGATGCCGATGGTAACCT
>JBJDYD010000009.1:0-3794 GCA_051867015.1 Faecousia sp.
ACTGCCTACTACAGAGGCTGATACACAACTTTTAACTGTTACAAACTACTACGAGGGAAATTGGGGTCTACGCCGTAGGGGCGGCTATTAGCCGCCCGCTTGCCAAATTCACTATTTACTATCATAAAGAAAGCCGGTGCATTTTTCAAGTCTTGGCGGGGAAAACTTAACGTGGATTTTACCTTGCTGCGGCTGCGCACTTTACAAAAGGGCGGTAGGATAGAAGCGTAGACGAAAGGAGTGTCTAAAATGAAAAAAATGTTGAAAAAAATCTTTGCAACTCTGACGGCAGCGGCGCTTTGCCTGAGCCTTGCGGCTTGCGGAAACAGCGAAAGCGATGCAATTACGGTTCTCTCCCGGGAGGAAGGCTCCGGCACGCGCAGCGCCTTCGTGGAGCTGACGGGCATCGAGCAGGACAAGGTTGACCGCACGACCCCGAAGGCGGAGATCAACAGCTCCACCGCCGTTGTGACCCAGACGGTCGTCGGCAACAAAAACGCCATCGGGTACATCTCCCTCGGCTCCTTGGATGACAGCGTCAAGGCGCTTACCATTGACGGCGTCGCGCCCAGTGTCGAGACGGTCGGCAACGGTTCATATCCCATCTCCCGCCCGTTTAATGTGGCGACAAAGGGCGAGCTGAGTGAGGCGGCGCAGGACTTTTTGAACTTTATCCTCAGCGATGAGGGGCAGGCGGTCATCACGAAAAACGGCTATGTCTCCATCAGCTCGACAGGACCCTTTGTTTCGACGAATCCGAGCGGCACGGTGAAGGTCGCGGGTTCCTCCTCTGTCTCTCCGGTCATGGAGAAGCTGGCGGAGGCGTATATGTCCGCAAATTCGGCGGTGGAAATCAAGCTGCAGACCTCGGATTCCAGCAACGGCATGAGCTCCACGGCGGAGGGGCTGTGCGACATCGGCATGGCGTCCCGCGCGGTCAAGGACAGCGAAAAGGAACAGGGCCTGACCGAGACGACCATCTGCATGGACGGCATCGCGGTGATTGTCAACAAGGAGAATTCGGTTGACGGTCTGACGCTTGCGCAGGTCTGCGACATCTTCACCGGCACAATCACCTCTTGGAGCGCGCTGAACCAATAACGCACACGCTGCTGTAGGGCGGGGACATGTCCAAAACGACCGCATAAGCGGCAGACAGAAGGCATGAACAAGTTTGTATGCAGTCGGGAGTTTCTGCACGAGATTGCCGCGTCGCTGCGCTCCTCGCAATGACATGGGAAGGCTACCATATTTGTCATTGCGAAACCAGTGCGCACACTGGTTGTGGCAATCTCTGACTGTAGGTTTGCACACACTTGGTAGTACCTGCACGAGATTGCCGCGTCGCTTCGCTCCTCGCAATGACATGGAATGGCAGTTTGTACGAAGTTGGGAGTTCCTGCACCGGCGGGGACATGTCCCCGCCCTACAGGGGTGGTTATTTCAGGAGGCAATATGATAACATCTTCGAAATTTAAGGAAAACGCGATGCGTGTGGTGTTTGCGCTCACGGCTTGCGTGTCGATTGCGGCGGTGGTGCTGATCTGCGTGTTCCTCTTTGCCAGCGGGATCCCGACGATGAAGACCATCGGTTTTACGGATTTCCTCTTCGGCAAGACGTGGGCGCCGAGTCAGGGGCTTTACGGCATCTTCCCGATGATCGTGGCAAGCATCCTCGTTACGGCGGGCGCGATTATCATTGGCGTGCCCCTCGGGCTGCTCTGCGCGATCTTTTTGGCGCGCTTCTGCCCGCAGCGGCTCTACCGCGTGTTAAAACCGGCGGCGGAGCTTTTGGCGGGCATCCCGTCCATTGTCTACGGCTTCTTCGGCTTGGTGGTGATCGTGCCGCTGATGCAAAATCTGTTCGGCGGCAGCGGCAAGGGGATGCTGACGGCCTCCGTGATGCTGGGCATCATGATCCTGCCGACGATCATCAATGTCTCGGAATCCGCCCTCCGCGCGGTGCCCGAGAGCTATTATGAAGGCTCCCTTGCCCTCGGCGCGACGCATGAGCGCAGCGTCTTCTCCACCGTTCTGCCCGCCGCACGCTCCGGTATTTTGGCGGGTGTGATCTTAGGCGTGGGGCGCGCCATTGGAGAGACGATGGCGGTCGCGATGGTCGCGGGCAATCAGCCGATTCTGCCCGAGAGTATCTTAAGCGGCGTGCGCACGCTGACGGCGAACATCGTGCAGGAGATGGGCTATGCCACCGACCTCCACCGCGACGCGCTGATCGCCTGCGGCGTGGTGCTGTTCGTCTTTATTCTCATCATCAACCTGTGCTTTTCGGCGCTGAAACGGAGGGAAGCATGAAAGCAAAAAAGCATCCCACGTCCCTCGCGCAGCGGGCGCTGGTCTACGCCTCGGCGGTGATTGTATTCGGCGTGCTGCTGGCGCTCATTGTGTACATTCTCGTCATGGGCGTGCCGAATCTGAAGCTCAGTCTGTTCGCGTGGAACTATAATTCGGAAAATCTCTCGATGCTCCCCGCCATCATCAACACGCTGACGATGATCGCCCTGACGCTTTTGATGGCGGTGCCCTTCGGCATCGGCGCGGCGATCTATCTCGTGGAATACGCCAAGCGCGGCAGCCGTCTGGTCAAGCTCGTCCGTCTGACGGCGGAGACGCTTTCCGGCATTCCGTCGATTGTTTACGGTCTGTTCGGGTATTTGATGTTCGTCCTCGCCTGCGGGATGGACAATTCCATGTTAGCGGGCGCGCTGACGCTGGCGATCATGGTGCTGCCGACGATCCTGCGCACCACGGAGGAGGCGCTGCAGGCCGTGCCGGACAGCTACCGCGAGGGCAGCTTCGGACTCGGCGCGGGCAAGCTCCGCACGGTGATGCGCATCGTCCTGCCTGCGGCGGTGCCGGGCATTTTCTCGGGCATTGTGCTTGCCATCGGCAGAATCGTGGGCGAGACGGCGGCGCTCATTTACACGGCGGGTACGGTCACGGGCGTTGCCGACGGGCTGCTCGGCTCGGGACGCACGCTGGCGGTGCATCTTTACTGCCTGCTCAACGAGGGACTTTATACCAAGGAGGCCTACGCCACGGCGGTCATTCTGCTGGTGTTCGTCATCGGCATCAACGCGCTGTCTTCGGCGGTTGCGAAAAAGCTTGCAAAGCGATGACGCTGCCTATTTGGGCTAAGGACTAAGAGTGAATGGTGAATGGCTGTGGTGTGCTTCGCACGAAATAAATAACGGCGACGCTTTCTTTTCTGTCATTGCGAGGAGCGCAGCGACGTGGCAATCTATAGGGTGCCTGCACGAGATTGCCACAACCAGTGTGCGCACTGGTTTCGCAATGACAAATTCGGTAGCCTTCCCGCGCGAAATAATGAAATCCGTGCGAAGCACACCACAGTCATTCACCCTTAGTCCTTAGCCCTTAGCCAGAACAGGTGCCTGCACGGGCGGCTAATAGCCGCCGCTACAACGGAAATCGTGAGGTTTGTATGGAAAAAATTGATATTGAAAATTTGAATCTGTGGTACGGGGAGTTTCAGGCGCTGAAGTCGATTGAGCTGCATCTGCCTGCCAACCGGATTACCGCGTTTATCGGGCCGTCGGGCTGCGGCAAATCGACGCTGCTCAAGACCCTCAACCGTATGAATGATCTCGTCGAAGGTTGCCGCATCGAGGGCAAGGTGCTCCTCGACGGCGAGGATATTTACGGCAAGCTGGATGTCAACCACCTGCGCAAGCGGGTGGGTATGGTGTTTCAGAAGCCGAATCCCTTCCCCATGAGCATTTACGACAACATCGCCTACGGCCCGCGCACCCACG
>JBJDYD010000010.1:0-5233 GCA_051867015.1 Faecousia sp.
GTTTAATTTACAAGGTACATCGCCGTCTCGCGGACAGCTCTGATATACTACCACGCCCTTTTTCATTTGTCAAGAAGTTTTTTTCATATTTTTTAAGTTTTTTTGTGCAGCCGCCTTTACCATTTTTCGCCTCTTGCATTTTGCCGGAAATCGCGGTATGATTGCGGTAGACATAATCTGACGGAAGAGGTGCGTTTTCTTGCGAAACCGATTGATCTCCGCCCTGCTCTCCTTCTGTATGCTGCTTGCCGCGATAGCAACGGTTTCCGCGTCGTACTCGGATATTGAAGGGCATTGGGGAAAGGATTACATAGAAGAAGCGACGGCGCTCGGTCTGTTCGGCGGTATCAGCGCAACGGAATTTGCTCCGAACGGCACCATGACACGCGGAATGTTTGTAACGGTCTTAGGCCGCCTTGAGGGAATTGACCCCGATGCTTGGAGCGACGCGGCAATGCCCGTGATCTTCACGGATGTTGCGTCCGGCGCGTATTACACCCCCTATGTCGCATGGGCGGTCTGCAACGGCATTGTCGATGGTATGTCGCCGACAACGTTTGAGCCGAATACGCCCGTCACGCGGGAGCAGACCGCAAAGCTCGTTGCCTATTATGCGCAGAAGCTGGAGCATGTGTTAAATCCCGTCACAGGCGCTTCCGTTCCTGACGGATTTGCCGATGCCGACCGGATCAGCGCATGGGCAGCGGACTCCGTTGACCTCCTGCGTTCTCTCGGGATTCTGAACGGCATGGAGCAGGCAGACGGCACCGTTTGTTTTCAGCCGCAGAATACGCTGACCAGAGCGGAGTGCGCCGCGATTTTCTGCCGACTCAGCAAGGCATTGGTGCGCTCCGAGTATGAAGTATCTCTGCCGCACATTTTAACCCTCAGCGATAACGCAGTGATACTTTATGTTGACAGGGCATATCAGCTCACCGCAAATATTTTGCCGGACAGCGCGCGGCAAACGCCTCTGGTTTGGCGAAGCAGTAACCCCAATGTTGTCACGGTAGACGGAACCGGCAAGGTCACCTGCGTCGGCACCGGCAAAGCGACCGTCTCTGTTTACGCCGTAAACGGCTTATATTCCTCCTGTGAATTCACCTGCCGCAAAATCAGCGACGCCTCGAACGACGAGATCTATAATGCAAAGTGCCTGCGCATTTTCGGCGAAATCGTAGATGACCCGCGGATGTATTACGCGATTTATGACGAGAACGGGAATTATATTGACATGGACTACGAATGGGCGGCTGCGCAGATGGTCTCCGTGACGGTGCGCGTGTGGGACTTTGACAGCAGCGGTGAAAAGGTGACGAAAACCATGACCGTGCAG
Organism: Faecousia sp.; assembly: GCA_051867015.1. Lineage (GTDB taxonomy): Bacteria > Bacillota > Clostridia > Oscillospirales > Oscillospiraceae > JAZOXB01. The sequence goes on from JBJDYD010000010.1 coordinate 1,337, forward strand.
GTGCATCGAAATCTTGCCGCGACCGTGGAAGCGATCTTTGAGGAGATTTATAATGGCGAGGAGCGCTTCCCCATCCATTACCTCGGCGGCTTCAGCTACGGCGGACGCTCGGAGCATACCATCGGCTGCGCCATCGACATCAACCCCGAGGAGAACTACTATTATAATCCGAACACCGGTGAAACGGTCGGCAGCCATTGGAAGCCCGGCGAGGATCCCTATTCCATCCCGCTCGACGGCGAGGTCGTGCGCATTTTTGAAAAATACGGCTTCCGTCAGGGCGCCTATTGGAACAACGGAACAAAGGATTATATGCACTTCAGTTATTTCGGGACATAACACTATGAAACGCGGGTCACTCGACCCGCGTTTTTCTTTGTAATAGGATCAGGCATTCCTCCAGACGATCCGTTTCCGAATAGCCGTTCGTTTGCAGAAACTGCGTAAAGGCGGAAAGACCGCCGTATTTTTTGTAGCTTTCCGTATCGGAGGTATCCAGCACGATGCAGTCTGCGCTCAAAAGATGCTCGCTTGTTGCATACTTGATGTCGTAGAGTACTGCCCGATTGCTCAGCGCCGTTGTGTAGAAGGTTGTCGCCGCTACGCTTGCATCCTCCGGGACCGTTTGCAGGAATTCGTTGATCTGCGCATAGCTTGTCCGATTTGTATGATATAATTTCATGTAAAACGCTCCCCTCCCCAAGGAGGAAGCGGAAAAGCAGGCGATCATCGCGAGCAGCGCGAGAAAAAGCGGCAGTCGGGTAAGAAAGACAGGTTTCGGAAATGCGCGCATCAGCTCCGAAAGATTCAGCAGCGTCAGATAGAATAAGAATGCCGTCGTGCCGAAGGTATACTGAAAATAGATATCGTGCTGATAGGGATAATCGGACATCAGATTGACAAGGACATACGGGATCAGCAGGAGAAACCGCTCATACTGCCTTGTCAAAAACGGCAGCCCGAGCAGCGGCAGCAGCGTGCGCGCAAGGAATTCCTGTTTTTCCGTCTCGACGCATTCATACAGCACCTTCATCGGCAGAAGCAGAACCGTTTTTATGACGGATAACAGTGAGGAAGTCCCCTCCGGCATGAAGTTTTCATAGCGGTATGACATCACCCCATCGCCGCACCGGGAGAGGTAGGTCGTGACGGCAAAGAACCAACCCACGGATGCCAGCAGGAGCAGCAGACCCGTTTTGACTCCTTTTCGGTCACAGGGCTTTCGCAGCGAGTGCGCTGTCAGATACAGTCCTGTCACCGCGACATAGACCGCCGCATCCTCCTTGACCATCAGCGTCAGCGCGGCCAAGAGGGCAACACGCCGACCGCTCCCGCAGTCCATGGCATAAAAGAGCCAAAATAAGAGCGGTGTCAGAAACGCGTTTTCATGAAGGTCATACGCCGCGCCGCCGGAGTAAGCGGGATAGAGAAAGAGCAGCAGACACAAAAGTGAACACAGGATCGGTGAAAGACCGTGTTTCCTGCCAAGCAGCCACAGCGGAATTGCCGCCGAAGCAAGCAGCGCCGCCTGTAGGATCTGAAGCGTGACAGGCTTAGGACAGAGGCAGTAAAACGGCAGCAGCAGATAATAGATCGGCGAGACATGCACCTTGAAATGGGACAGCAGACCGTCGCGCTCTAAGGTCGTGGTCGGCAGCCCCGTCGTGCGCATTTGATGAAACATCTGCGAAAAGATGCCGAAATCATAGGTCGGTGTCCGATACGCCAACACGCGGCAGACCGTCCAAAAGCTGACAAAGGCAAAAAACACCAGCGCGAACACCGCCGTAAGGCAAAGCGCCGGACGTCTCCCCCGCTCAAGCACCGTCTTCGGCTCCGTTTTCGCCGCCGCCCCCTTCCACGCATAGACACCCAGCAGCGCAAGGCACAGCAGCACGGCGCAGAGAAAGGCAGGAGAAAACGCAGCGTATAAACACATGCCGCTCAAAACGGCAAACGTACCCGCTATCAGCCAGCGTTCCGTCCGTCCCGTGTCAAAAAAGAGGGACGCTGCCCAAAGGAGCAGAAAACACCCGCACATCAGGCACGCCGTCCGGATGACCGACAACTGCGTAAGCGCCTCTACCCCCTCCAACCGCCGCAGACTTGCAGGCAAACGCAAAAATTCAACCGTCACGGCAAGCAGCCACGACAAAAGCACACGACGGCAGAGATTCTCCGATATCGCAAGCCGCTTCTGTTTGCTTGTCAGCATCCCGCGTCCCTCCTTCCGGTATGTAGGAGGGCAGACACGCCCCATTGCAAAGCCTTTCCGGCAAGAAGCGAGGTTAGAAAGATCGGCACGGTAACCGCGAAAAAGAGCTTCGGATACTGCGCAGGCGTCTGCCATTGCGGGAAACAGCGGTAGCACCACGCGTCCAAAAGATGCGACAGCAGATAGCCGCCATAGCATCCGCCCGCCGCAAAGCGGAAGAGCTTCTGCCATCCCGAAGGCAGTCGGAGACGGTACAGCGCCAAAAAGACGCAGACCGTGATTGCCGTGATCCAAAGGTCGGCAAATTCCTGCGTAAACGCGTCGCCGAGCTTTCCGTCCGTGGAGCGCAGTGTCGCAGCCCCAAGGGCAACGGCAAGCAGAATCGCCGCAAGCGCTGCAAGCCACGGCATGACCTTCGGCTGTAAGCGGCGGATGACCGCGCCCAAAACATAATAGGTCAGCGGGTACATTCTCCTCCAAAAATCCGGCGCAAAGGGCAGCGGTGTTGCGCCCGGCAACGCGGTCAGAAGCAGCAAAACCGCCGCGAAGCTTAAAAGCTGTTTTTCCTCCCGTAACTGCCGCAGCAGCAGATTCAGAAACGGGCTGAGCATGGTCAAGCCGAGATACATTCCCACATACCAGCCGTAGTAGACCGCGCTGAAGCCAAACAGCCGCTTAAGCCAGACGCCCAAGCTCTGTTGATCCCCAAATGCGAAGTGTCTCACGGGAATCGAGATCACTGCGGCAAGCAAATAGCCCAAAAGCGCCGGCGCAAGCGCACGATAGCAATCCCTGACTCCCGTTCGTTCGGACTTGAGATAGCCCGTCAGCATCAGGAACAGCCCGACGCAGCAGGTACTCAGCCAACGCAAGCTGCCCGCAAGCAGCATGGATATGCCCGTCTGCGCCTCGTAATAATAGCCGTTATTGAGATAGGAATGGAAGGTAACGACAAACAGCAGCGCAACGACGCGCAAAAGATCCAAACCGGATTCTCTTTTTTCCAAAAAAAGCACCCCCTGTACCTCTTATGGTAAAGGGGGTGTCTTTCATAAAAGCCGACCGAATTCTTACAAGTTTCTTTCATTTTAACTGCGTAAGGCAGGGATATGTCCCCGCCGTCCAAAGGGTTTCCTGACAATGGCACATAAGGTCCCCATTTGTCATTGCGAGGAGCGCAGCGACGCGGCAATCTTGTGCAGGCACTACCGAGTGCGTACAAACCTACAGCCGAGATTGCCACGGCGCAAGCGCCTCGCAATGACAAAAAAGGCTGCCCCATCTGTCATTGCGAGGAGCGCAGCGACGCGGCAATCTTGTGCAGGCACTACCGAGTGCGTACAAACCTACAGCCTGAGATTGCCACGACCGGTGCGCAGCCGTTCGCGAGGAAGGAGCATTACGGACGCAATGTTTCCCCTTGCGGGTAGTGTGCGCACCGGTCTCGCAATGACATGGCAGGAAGGCTTGTGCGTAGTCGGTAGTTCCTGCACCATAGGGGACATGTCCCCGCCCTACAAGGAGTTTCATGGCAATGACGCAAAGAGGCTCCCCCATTTGTCATTGCGAGGAGCGAAGCGACGCGGCAATCTTGTGCAGGCACTACCGAGTGCGTACAAACCTACAACCGAGATTGCCACGGCGCAAGCGCCTCGCAATGACAAAAAAGGCTGCCCCATCTG
>JBJDYD010000010.1:5333-18176 GCA_051867015.1 Faecousia sp.
GCAATGTTTCCCCTTGCGGGTAGTGTGCGCACCGGTCTCGCAATGACATGGCAGGGAAGCTTGTACGCTGTCGATGGTTCCTGCACCATAGGGAACATGTCCCCGCACTACAGATTTTTTTACGATAACGAGGCGTTCGCTGCTGTTTTGGGGATCGTTACAATCGCCGCGAACTGATCTCCGTCAATTTCGACATGGAAGCTGCCGCCGACGGATTCCGTGTAGGTCTGCGCGATGGCAAGCCCCAGCCCGCTGCCCTTTGTGGAGCGCGCCTTATCCCCGCGCACAAAGCGCTGTGTGATCTCCGTCGGAGAGAAATCCATCTCATAGGACGCAATATTCGTCATGCGCACCGTACAGTGCCCGTCCGTCTCCGTCACCTGCAAGTGAATGCGTGTGCCGGGAAGGGCGTATTTGATAGCGTTACCCAGCAGATTGGCGAACACCTGATGCAGCCGCGCGCCGTCCGTCTGAACAGGAAGCGTCTCCTGCGCATAATGCCGCCGCACCGTCAGTCCCGCTGCGGTAAGCTGATCGTCAAACAAGCCGACGGTCTGTTCGAGCAGACGGATTAGATCAAGCGCCTCCACCTTGGATGCCGCCGCGCCGCTGGATACCTTGGTCAGTTCGAACAGCGACTCGACCAGTTCGCGCATATAACCCGCTTTTTGATTTAGGCGTTTTAATTGCTCTCTCCCCTGCTCGGAGAGGGCTTCCCTTTGCAGCAGCTCGCCGTAGCCGAGGATGGCAGTCAGCGGCGTGCGCAGATCGTGCGAGACATTTGAAATCAGTTCGACCTTGAAGCGCTCACTTGTGACTGCGGTGTGTATCGCCTCGTCACGCTGCTTGCCAAGCTCGTTCAGCCGCGTCTCCGCTTCGGCAAAGATACCCTCCCCGACTGCCACCTTCTCTCCCTCATAGAGCCTCCCGATCTGTTGCGTCAGATGGTCGATGCCCCGCGCCGATTTTCGGAGACAGAGCGCAGAGAGCAGCGTGATCTCCGCAAAAGCGGCGCAGGAAAACGCGAAGTACAGGCTGACCGCACACAGTCCGAGGCACACAGCCGCACATACCGCAGCAGCCGCCGTCCAAAGGCTCTGCAGCAAGAGACCGGCGCCGGCGCTCCGTTTGGAAAGTCTTACGGAAATGCGGTACACTGCGCACCACGACAGCGGCAGCCGCCGAAAGACCCACGACCAAAGCCCGTGTAAAAGATATAAGATCAGTGCCGTAAGAAGGAATTGCAGCGCCGCAGCGGGCAAAGGCTCCAGCAAGCGCGCCTGTAGGAACCATAAAACGGCAGGCGGGAGCAGAAGCAGCTCGCCCTCCGGTCCCAAAAGCGGCAGCCTCCGGGGCTTGAGGAGGACAAACAACAGTGCAGACAGTATGCCGATCACAAGGAATACCGCCGCAGCAATCCATAGCTTTTGCGCGCGGTCGGCGGAATACACCGCAGAAGTCGGCTCTGTCTCGCGGGCTTCCGTCTGCGTTTCCTCTATCAGCGGTGCGGTCACAGTGGTTGTGAGGGAAGTATCCTCCGCCTCGGTCACCATTGTCGTATCCCATTCCGTCGTGGCAGTCGTCTCTATCGTTCCGTTCTCTCTTGCCCGCTGCGATAATTGCAGCAGGGCGCAGCCGCCTGCGAGACACGCGGAGATCAGCAGACACAGCAGTCCGCGCAGGAGTCTACGGTTTTTCAAACGCATAGCCAATCCCCCAATGCACCTTCAGATACTCCGGCTTTTTCGGATTCCGCTCGATCTTTTCCCGAATCCGGCTGATATGTACCATGACGGTATTCTCCACGGCGTAAGCATCCGTGTTCCAAACGCGCTCATAGATTTCCTCGGCGGAGAATACCCGATCCGGATTCGACATCAAAAGCCGCAGAATTTTAAACTCCGTCGCAGTCAGGCGGACATTCTCGCCGTCCACCGTCAGGCGCTTTGTCTCGGTATCCAAGCAGATCCGTCCGATCTCAATCAGGCTGCCGCGCGATGCCTCACGAATGGAGCCGAGGTCATTGTAGCGCCGCAGCAGCGCTCTGACCCGCGCGGACAGCTCCTGCTGATAAAAGGGCTTGATCAGATAGTCGTCCGCGCCCGCCTGCAAACCGAGTACACGGTCGCTCCCCTCCGCCTTTGCCGAGAGCATCAGAATCGGCACATTGCTCTCCTCTCGAATGCGAATGGTCGCAAGAATCCCGTTGCACTGCGGCATCATCACATCCATAATAATCAAATGCGGCTTTTTCTCCGCAGCAAGGCGGCAGGCGGCGTTGCCGTCCGTGGCGGTCAGCACCGCGTAGCCCTCCTGCGAAAGCGCCGTTTCTATAATATTCAAGATCGACGGATCATCGTCCACCGCTAAAATCCGATATGCTTCCATTGCGACGCTCCTATGGTTTTGCCAACAGTATACCACGCCGTAAGGCAAAGCGCAAGACAGTCCTGCGGCGTCATTTTCCTTCCTGCGGTGGCATTTTCCTTCCGTTTTCCGCAATACTTGACAAAAAATACATTCCGGATGAAGAATTTTTCAGATTTCAGGCTTTATTTGCAGAAAATTTTGTGATAGAATAGGGAAATCAAAAAGCGGAGCGAATCGGATGCACACTCCGCGAAACGCTATCCGCCGTTTTCACCATAAAACACTGCAAAAAAGGAAGGTGCATAACAATGCAATCACCCCTTCAGCCCGGCAGATCCGAAGGGCGGCAGTTCTATCTCGACGTTGCCCGTGTGCTCGCCGTTATCAGCATTTCGCTCAACCACGCCGTAAATCGTACCTATGACAACTATTCCAACCAAAGGAAGGAATTCATGGAGATCTCCCTTGCATCTACCCTTCTGAAAACCGTCATCTCGGTGTTCAGCCGGATCGGTGTTCCGCTGTTTTTGATGATCTCCGGCGCACTGCTGCTGAACAAGCGGATCGAAAACGGGCAGGATGTCAAACGCTTCTACAAGCACAATCTGCTGAGTCTGTTTATCACTGCGGAAATTTGGTACTTCCTGATGTACTGGTGCATTGTTCTGCTGGATCCCTCCAATCATACTCTCGAAACGGAGGGTTTCGTCGGTGTTATTCCCCGCCTTTTTTCGACAATGTTCTTTGTCGAACAAACGACCTTCGGCAGCATGTGGTATATGCCCATGATTCTCTGCCTTTACATCACGATCCCTATGGTTGTCATCGTAAAGAACAATGTGCCCGGACGCTATTTATGTCTTCCTCTCCTGCTGGTCTTCCTTCGGACGATGTGCCTGCCAACGGTCAACGCCATTCGCTCATTTCAGGAGCAATCGCAATTTTCTTCCATTATTCGGGAAGCCAACCTTTGCTCTATGTACTACCTGTATGTCTTTGCAGGCTATTGGATCAGCCGAAAAAAACTGTCAAAAATGCCCAATTGGGCGGTCTTGACGGCTGCCGGCGTGATTTTTGCCGCCTGCTGTGCGTTCCAGTTCTATGCCTATCAGCAGCCGGACAATTATTTGGTAAGCTACGAATCTCCCGGGATCCTGCTGTGTGCCGTTTTCGTATTTGAAGCGATTCGCCGTTATGCTCACCTGTTAACGCGTCTGAAGCGCGCGATCACAGCACTTTCCAAAATGTGTTTCGGCATCTATTTTGTCCATATTATCATCATGTCGCTGCTGGTATGGTATATGAACTTCACGGGCTGGCACCGCTCTGCTAAGCTGCTGTTTTTGGAGGCAGTGTCCATCGTCGGAAGCATCTTGATCATCGCCCCCCTTTCAAAAATCAAGGTGTGCAGAAAATACCTGTTCGGCATGAAGGATTGAGCGAAACGATTCCCTGTCTATCTTGTCAAACGGCTGCGACTTTTTCCGTCGCAGCCGTTTCAGTATGTCAAAGAAGCTCCCAACAGGTTATTGTCATGAAACTCTTTGTAGACCGGGACGGTTTCGTCTATCATGGTGTGTTCTCATATATGTCATTGCGAGGAGCGCAGCGACGCGGCAATCTACTACGAAAGGATTCATTTCAATCGGTAATTGGGATAACCGGCAGCAGCATCCATAAAAAAACGCATTGCAGCTTGACAAAGCGTACCCTCAGTGGTATAACGGAAACGAAAAGGAGATGAATCGTTTCCGTGCTGAAAGAAAAGCTGATTGAGGAATCCATCCGCTGCCTGCGGGAGGAGGGGCTGCGTTTTTCGGTAGACTCTCTCGCCAAACGGCTGAAGGTTTCCAAGAAGACGATCTATCAGTATTTCCCCTCGAAAGAAGCGCTTGCATACGCGCTCTATGAGAAATACTACGGCGACATGGCGCAGGTCGTTCAAAAGCATCTCGAGCAAAAGGCTGCCGACTTACCTATTCTCCTCCTGCGCTGCTATTATGACGCGGCTTGCATGGTGCGCGGAGAGATATTCAACAAGTACTGTCTGAACGGCGCCGTCGGAGAATTTGCCTTGCAGCGACATGCCGCGCTTTGGGAAAAGATAGCGCCGCAGCTCTGCGGAAGCATGACAGCCGACGAAGCAAAGGCCTGCCGTTTGATCGTAGACGGCGCGTTTGACCGCGCGATTACGCAGCATGCCGATCCGGACGCAGTCATTGCAGTTTTAAGGAGGCTCGTATGATCGTTCAAGTGTTAAGTGTGTTTGCGATTGTCTGCATCGCAACCGTTGTCGGAAAGCTCGCCGCCAAGGTCAAGCTGCCCGCCATTCTCGGCTGGCTTGTCACGGGCGTCGTGTTCGGCCCGTATCTCGTGCAGGTTGTCACTGCGGAAACCATGGAGGCGCAGTGGTATAAGATCACCGTGAAGGTCTTCGAATGTCTCGCGGGCGTGATGATCGGCAAGGAGATTCTTTTCAAAAAGCTTGCAAAAACGGGGAAGCAGATCGTCGGGATCACCTTCGTCCAGTCCATCGGCACCTTTTTGTTCGTTTCCCTTGTGTTCGGCGTCGTTTTTTGGCTGACGGAGGTACCGGTCTATCTCGGCCTTGTCTTCGGCGGCATCGCGCTTGCCACCGCACCCGCCCCCGCTCTGTCCATCGTCAATGAGTACCGCACGAGCGGTCCCGTGACGCAAACGCTCATTCCCCTTGCCGCCATTGACGATGTCATCGGCGTCGCGGTCTTCTTCACCGTGATCTCCGTGATCGCCTCCGTCAAGGGCGGCGCGGCAACCTCGCCCTTGGTCATCATCGCTTCCGTCTGCCTGCCCTTTGTGATCGGCATCGGGCTCGGCGCGCTCGCGTCGGTCATTTTGAAGCGCGTCAAAAACCGCCATATGTGCTTTGCGCTGCTGCTGTGCTTCCTCTGCCTCTCCGCCGCAACCGGCATTGTCATTGACCGTTATGTTTTCCATGCGTACCGTCTGAACTATATCCTGATCGGCATGGCGTTCAGCGCAGCGCTGGTCAACCTGATCCCGGAGGAAAAAGCAGAACCGCTGTTTGCGCAGTATCAGGGTATTCTGAACCTCTCGCTGGTATTGGTAATCGTCAACCTCGGCATGCCGCTGGATTACCGCCTGATCGCAGGCGCGGGACTGTTTACCGCAGTCTATATTCTCTCCCGCGCGGTCGGGAAAATCGGCGGCGCATACCTCGGCGGAAAGCTGACCAAGGCGCCGAAGACCGTCACAAAATATCTCGGCTTCACACTTCTGCCGCATTCGGGCGTCTCTCTTGTTTTCACCGGCATCGCGGCAACCACCCTAAGCAGCTTTGACCCCTCCCTCGCCGCCATCGTACAAGGCACAATCGTCGCAGCCGCGATCATCAATGAGATCATCGCCGTCATCATCGCCAAATACGCCTTCCAATGGGCAGGCGAAATCAAAGCATAAAGCAACAAGGGCATCGCTCAGACAGATGCCCTTGCGGCAATCATAACGGAAGCTCTGAACGATTTGTTCAGAGCTTCCTTCCGTTCATGTACAACAGACGGATCGGCTGCGCAATGGAAAGCCAACTTTTTTAATAAACCCATTGACAAGCATCTATCGGATGAGTATAATATCAAATAGACATTCATCTATGTGAGGTGAAGCAAGTGCCTTTCGATGAGAAGAAAACCGCCGTTGTTTTTAAAGCATTCTGTGACGAAAACCGCATACGAATACTCAAGCTTCTGCAAAGCGGTGAAAAGTGCGGTTGTCGGCTCTTGGAGGAAATCAACGTTACGCAGCCCACACTGTCGCACCATATGAAAATCCTTTGTGACTCCGGCATTGTGGTCGGGCGAAAAGAAGGCAAGTGGATGCACTATTCCATTTCCCCCGAGGGCGCAGCATATGCAACAAAATGCTTAAAGGAATTAACAACCATTGAGGCGGTATGTGAAGAAAAGTCGTGTTGTGAAGATTGATCCATCCATCCGTTTTCCGCACGGCTGTTCGCCTCCTCATCGCATAGACACATTTCAATTTAACGATATGTAAGGTGGGTTTTATGGAAGCATTGAGATTGGCTTGGGATTTCTTTCAAAATGAAATTCTCGGTATGCAATGGCTGAACCGGCTCATTGGGGCGGCTCTGCACGCTTGCGGTTTAGACACGACCGGCAAGCTCGGCGGCAGCGTTCAATTCTTTCTCTATGATACCGTCAAAATCATGGTTCTCTTGGGTGTTCTGATTTTGATGATCTCCTATATTCAAAGCTACTTCCCGCCGGAGCGGACAAAAAAGATACTTGGCAGATTTCACGGAATTTGGGCAAATATGATTGCCGCGCTCCTTGGCACGGTTACACCGTTTTGTTCCTGTTCGTCCATTCCTCTGTTCATCGGGTTTACGAGCGCAGGGCTTCCGATCGGCGTGACTTTCTCGTTCCTTATCTCCTCTCCGATGGTTGACCTTGGAAGCCTCGTGCTGTTAATGAGCATTTTCGGTTGGAAGGTGGCAGCGATCTATGTTGTGCTGGGTCTTGTCATTGCGGTTGCCGGCGGAACACTGATTGAAAAGCTGCGCCTTGAAAATCAGGTGGAAGACTACATCCGCAACGGACGGTCCATTGACATTCCCCAAGAGGAACTGCATTTCAAAGATCGTTTGAACTATGCCTGGGAGCAGGTCGTTTCCACCGCGAAAAAGGTTGCCCCCTATGTTTTGATCGGCGTTGGGATCGGGGCAATCATCCATAATTGGATCCCGGAGGCTTTCATCGTCAAGATACTTGGTGATAACAATCCGTTTGGTGTCATTTTGGCGACGGTCGCGGGTGTTCCGATGTACGCCGATATATTCGGCACCATCCCGATTGCGGAAGCGCTGCTTGCAAAAGGTGCCCTGCTCGGCGTCGTTCTCTCTTTTATGATGGGCGTCACCACGCTGTCTCTCCCGTCCATGATTATGCTCCGCAAGGCAGTGAAGCCGAAGCTGCTTGGAATTTTTATCGCAATCTGCACCGTCGGTATTATCGTTGTCGGCTATTTCTTCAACGCGATACAAACATATATTTTGTAAAATCAGGAGGTACTTTATGAGCGCGTTATTTCATTTCGGTAAGAAAAAGGACGAAAAAAATGAGGCTCCCGCATGCGCTTGCAGCTGCGGCAGCCCTGCAGCGGAAGCAAGCGAAGCCGCAAAGGATTGCTGTCCGGATGCAAAAGATGGTATTTGTTGCGTCAAGGTTTTAGGCGCAGGCTGTAAGTCCTGCCACGAGCAATATGAAAATGCAAAAGCAGCAGTACAAGCACTGGGGCTATCTGTGGAGGTGGAGTATATCACCGATATGCAGAAAGTAATGGAATACGGGGTTATGCGTATGCCCGCCATCGTCGTCAACGAAAAGGTTGTGTCTATGGGTAAGGTTTTGAAAGCCACTGATGTGGAAAAGCTGCTGCATGAATTCGGCTGCTAATGCTGCAGGATTTAACTCAAGGGGTTACTTTATGTCGTACAACTCCTTACGACGGCAGGTATACTCACCGAGACTGCCGTCGTGCCGGTCCTACAGAATGAAGGGAGACTTTACAAATGGCGAAGAAAAAGGTTGCCTTTCTCTGCGTACATAATTCCTGCCGCAGTCAAATCGCGGAAGCGCTCGGTAAGCAATTCAGAGGCGGAGACTTCGACTTTTACTCTGCCGGAACAGAGACAAAGCCGCAGATCAATCAGGACGCGGTTCGGCTGATGAAGCAGCTTTATGGGATAGATATGGAATTGACGCAATACAGCAAAACCATTGCTCAAATTCCCGCGCCTGATATTGCGATCTCCATGGGCTGCGATGTCGCCTGCCCGTATATCGGCAGAGGCTTCGATGATAACTGGGGTTTGCCTGATCCGACCGGACAAAGGGACGAGGTCTTTATTGCAGTGATTGCGCAAATCGCAGACAATATTCGTAACCTGTAACTCCCAAAGCAGCAGAAGGATTTCTTGCGCATCAGATAGATAGCCTTCAAAGTCACTGCATAGCAAAAAGATTACGGTGCAGCCCGCATTGGGTTGCACCGTTTAAAATACTTCGTTACAAAGCGTGCCGATGAGCTACTTTCGATAGACGACCTTAACACCCTTCTGATGCAGCGGGTTCATTTGCACGATCACGCGGTCGCCTGTCTTGCAGTTGATTCCCGTCACATCCACGGCGCAGTGGAGCATGCCGATTGCCCCGACCACGGGGCAGCGCGTTCCGTTGATCTCCACATAAGTCCGCTGCCTGCGAAGCAAGCCCTTCAACGCCGAAAACGCCGCACGGAGGCAGTCCTTTGCGCGCGTCATGTCCGGCTGACAGCTCACACGGAAGCCGTGATACCAGCCGACAGGGACAATGGCAAGCCTCGTCTCCCGCTTCGCCGTCCAAACCGCGCCGTAGCCGGTGGAATGTCCCTTCGGCACGGTGTGCAGCTCCTCGACCTCGCTCTCCAAATAGCCCACCGGACGCAGCTTCGTCCGAAAGGGCATCCGTCCCAAAATTGCCGAGCCGAGGCGCACACCGTCGCAGTGCATCTCGGGAAATTTCAAAAACGCGGAGGAATTGCAGCAGTGCACGATTCCCGTCTCCAAGCCCGCCGCGCGAAGCCGGGCAATGACATTCTGAAACTCCGCGAATTCCTGCTTTGTCAGGCGTTCATCCGCAAAGGCGCAGTTGAAATGCGTATAGATCCCGCCGACAGCAAGGTGCTTCATTTCTCGGTAGAGCGCGATCACCTGCTCCGTCTCCGAGGGTAAGAAGCCGTAGCGCCCCATGCCGGTGTCGATTTTGATATGCACCTCGGCAATGTCCGCCCGTTCCCGTGCGAGGGTGTCGATCATCTGTGCCGTCTCCCACGAGCCGACGCTGAGGATCACGCCCAAATCGAGCAGGCGGTGCAGCGTCTCGCGGTCGGAGACGGAGCGGAGCATCAAAATCTGCGCGTCACGGAAACCATTTTCCCGCAAAAGCTCCGCCTCGCGTACCTCGGTCACACAGAAGCGTTCGATGCCGTTATCTGCCAAAAGCTCCGCCAGCGGCAGCGCGCCCAGCCCGTAGCCGTCGCCCTTGATGACCGCCCAGATCGGCACGCCGTTCGCCTGTTTTTTCAGTTGTTGAATGTTCTGCTCCAACAGCGCGCGGCTGACAACATAGGTGTTCATTCGCTCTCCCCCGACGCTTTCTTCCGGTGTTTCAGCATATAGACCTTCGCGGCAAGGCTCTTATAGGCAAGCGCGCCCTTCTCCGCGATAAAATACGACGGCTTTTTCAGCACATAGTCATATTCCCCGACAAATTCCGTGAATTCGCCGCCGAAGCCCTTCTTGAAGCGGTAAAGTCCGTAATGCGGGTTATCCTCCGAAATGTCGCCCGAGACACCGCGGAAGTCATACACGCGGCAGTGATTCTCAATTGCCCATTGGATCATGCTCCATTGCAGCAGATAGTTCGGCATCAGATTACGATGCTCATTCGAGCTTGCGCCGTAAAGATACCAAACCTTGTCGCCGTAGAGGATGGCAAGGGTACCCGCGATGGGCTTTCCCTCATGGAACGCCATATACAGCCGGCACTTGTCGCCCAAGTTGTCCAGCATGGCGGAAAAATACTCCGGCGGCCGCGTCGCAAAATTGTCGCGCACACCCGTTTCGACCATGATCCGCGCAAAATCCGGCACCATTTCCTTGCCGCAAATGCGCACCTCAACGCCTTTCTTGACGGCAAGACGGATATTATAGCGCCACTTCTGATGGAACGAGGCAAGAACTTCCTCCTCCGTGCGTCCGTTCAGATAAAGGCGGAAGACGTATTTCGGCTGAATCGCCTCAAAATTCTTGCCTGTATCCTTGGTCTGAAAGCCGCAGTCCGTCAGCAGCTTGATAAAATCAGTATCGCTTGAAGGAACATCGGGGTCAATCTTAATCACATACGCCTTTTCCGTCTTTGCCAGCCGCTTGGCAGCCTCCATCAATTCCGCAAAAGTTGCCCGATCCGTCAGGTCGCACACAGGGCCTCGGCAGGCATACATCATCTTCTTGCGGACAATCGGCATTTTGCGGATCAGGAAGGCAATGCTGCCCTTAATCTTACCGTCTTCCCCACGGCAGAGGATTGCCTGCCATGTCCACGCGGGCTTTTGCTTCGCCCAAAGGGAGCTTTGCGCAAAATGCCCCTTCGGGTGGCTCTGCACAAAGGCTTCATATTCCGCAAGGTTTTCGTTCGTTACAAGTTCCGTCATAGCTCTATCTCCAAACTTCAGTCATAGACATACATTCCGAAAAACGCCAAAAGTCCACCGCCGCAGTCATACTCCATGCCGCAGCGCTCCGCCAGCTTTCGGACGAAGACGCAGTAGGCGGACATACAGGAATATTGAAATTCCGGCAGACGGCAGGGTCGATGCGCAACCAGCTCGCACGGGTCACACAGGGCGCAGCCGCTCGCGCCGACGAGGAAGCCCTCGCAGTTCTCTGCGCGCAGCCGCTTGGCAAGACGGATGGTAGCGGCATTGTGCGCGCCCTTGGCCTCCTTAATCGCCTTGTTGTCGCCATAGTCCGCAATCTCCCAAATTGTCTGCAATACGAGGGCGCGCTTTTTGGAGAGCAGACGCTGCCGCATTTCCTCGGGAGAGCCGCAGTCCGGCGGGCAGGAATAGTTCACGCCGTATTTCCCGCAGAGGTTCTCCTCACAGAGCGGTCGAAAGGACGCATCCAGCGGAATCTCCTTGGTTCCGATCACGGCAGCCGCGGCAAAGCCCTCCTCCGCCGCAACGCGGAGCATATCTTCGTTGGTCATTTTTCTGCCTCCGATCCATAGTATTGCCATTGTACCATGTTTCTCCGTCTTTTGCAATTCTTTTTGCCGCTTTCTTGCATACGCGGAGCTGTTCCAATACCTCAAACCGCCTCAGCAGCGCTTGGGTTTATTGTCTCACATGAAAATAGAATTTTTCAAAATCCGATCCAACGAAGAATATCGGGAGGAACCGTTTGTAAGGCGGTTCCTCCCGATAGTTCTAACTTTTTACCCGGGGCTGCATGGAAGCAGCTCCTATTGTATAAGGATTAGCCGAGGTATGCGGCAGCGGCGTCACCGTACTTGATCATGTTCTCCAGCAGCGCTCTTGTGGTATCGGAGGCTGTGCTTCTGCCGAGGATGTCGGCGATATAGCTTTCCACGCTCCAAGTCTGCACCTGCGAGACAAGTTCATCGTTCTCGTCATAGATGCCGATGGTAATATTGGAACGCATTCTCTTTGCGCCGACATCATCATAGACGCACTTATAAATTGTACCGCTCTGCTGTACGGGTGTGCCGGTAAAGACGACTTCGCCGGTTGCTGCATCCGTTACCTTGTAGGTCAGCTTGCTGACATCACCGGTGTAATTCGCGGTATTGAACAGCATGTTCAGCGTAACCTTGGACCGCAGCGTGACAGACGGGGTAACAACGGTGATCGTACCGGTGCCGGTCTTGCTCATGGTGTTTGCAATCGTGGGAACCTCCTGCGTGCCATATGCAAGCTCTTCTGCCGTGAGATCCCCATTGACCAAATGCGCTGTATCGTAGCCGAAGTATTCCTGCGCTGCTGCGCCGTAATTCAGCATATCAACCGCCAGCGTCTTTGCCGCTGCGGTGGCGGTGGATTTACGGAGCGTTGTCTTAATCTGGTCGGCAACACTTGCGGTCATAGAAATGCCGACATACTGCGTTCCGTCCGCAGCCTCCGCGTGGATGGTAGCGGTGAAGCTGTCGCCCATGTTCTTTGCGGCAAGACCGGCAAATTCCACTCTGTAGATTGCGCCGTACTGCACCATGTCTTCAAGGTCGTAGCTGACCGTCGTTTCGCCTTCGGCACCGTTGACCACAACATCAACGTAGGTCGTCGGATACTTTTCAGCGGTATCGGAGGTCATGATGAATACAAACTTCAACTCTGCACCCATGGTGAATGCAGTGGTGACAAACTGTAAAGTGCTGTCTTCGATCGGAGCAACAACTTCTGTTGCACCGCAGACGGTGCAGAAACCGTTTTCAAATTGATGATCGGTTGTGGGGACCGTTTCTTGCGGGAGGATAACCGCATTACAAACCGAACAATGTTTCCCCTCGGTCAAGCCTTCGGTGGTGCAGGTCGCCGGAACCGCCTCGTCGGTCACCTCGGTATGTCCGGTTGCCGCAACCAGATCACTCATGTAGTTCGCGTTTTGGCACTTACTGCAGCCATATAATGTATAGCCGCGGGTCGTGCAGGCCGGCGGAACATTGCCGACGAGAGTGACCGTATGTCCTGTTGCGGCAACGACCTCTTGCTCCACAAGGACCTCGCCGCAGACAGAGCAGTGGGAGCCCTCCGTCAAGCCGGTCGTCTCGCAGGCAGGCGCAACAGCCGGGTCAATGACCTCCGTGTGTCCCAAAGCGTCCACGAAATCGGCGCGGA
>JBJDYD010000011.1:0-18081 GCA_051867015.1 Faecousia sp.
AAGCTGCCCACCTGCTCCGGCGCTAAATATTGGGGAATGTAGAGATTGCGCAGAGTCTCAATGTTGTCGACAAAGGGCGCACCGGCCGGCTCACCGCCGGAGCAATTCTGAACCACCATCCGCACAAGATGAAGGGTCTTGCCGGTATCGTTGCGGAACCACAATTCATAGTCCCAGCGGTCATCCGGGCTGCGCAGGACGGTTTGCTCCGGCGCAGTCGTACCCAGCGCCGTTGCGTTTTCCGCCTCGGGGTTGTGATAGCCCTCCAGACTGTAGGTCAGAATGTAGGTGCGGACAAAGGTGTTGCCCGCCGTGTCCTCCAATTCCATGGTATAACGGCGTCCGTTGACGCAGTAGACCACCGGAAGGTCATCGACCCATTGGATCGTCTCCCCCGGGTCGGCGGTCAGGTCAAACATGTTGTACAGCGCGTCCATGTCCGCCACATGTGGGGCATACACATCGTTGCCGGCACACAGATCCTGTATCGTGATCTTCGTCACGGTAACGGGCTTGTCGGACTCGTTTTTGAGATTGACTTCAAAGCGCCAGCAAGCATCGTCCCCCCAATAGGTCAGCTTCACGGTGCGTGTAACCGTCTCCGAAACGGTGATGGACTCGATCGGCGCGGCAGGCTCCGTGGGGTTGGTCGGCTCCGTGGGGTTGGCAGGCTCCGTGGGATCAGCGGGTTCCTCGCTGCCGGGGCTGCCGTTGTGCAGCGCGCGGTAGAGGAAGGTAACGGTCTGACCGCGCAGGCAGCTCTGCTCGGGAGAGAAGCGGTTTCCGCCGGTGCCGGTGGTAACCCCCGCCTCGGCAGCCCAAAGCACCGCATCATAATAGTATTGCCCTGCCTTCACATCGGCAAAGCCCGCTGCGCCGGAGGAAGCAGGCTTCCCCAAGGCGCGCCAAAGGAAGGTGACGAATTGGGCGCGCGTGACCACATCCTCCGGGCTGAAGGTCGTGGCGCTCGTGCCTGTGGTGACCCCCGCCTGCACCGCCCAAAGGACAGCATCATAATAGTATTGGTCGCGCTTGACATCCGTAAAGGGACAGTTGCCGGAGCTGTCCGGCTGCCCCAGAGCGCGCCAGAGGAAGGTCACGACCTGCGCACGGGTGCATTGCGCGTCGGGCGAAAAATGCTTGGCATCGGTGCCGTTGGTCACGCCCTTCTCCACCGCCCAAAGGACGGCGTCATAATAGTACTCGTTTTCCCTCACATCCGCAAAGGGATTGCCCGCCGCCTGCGCAGCGAAGGGCAGCATACCGAGCAGCATACTGAGCAGCAGCAAAACGGAGATCCATTGTTTTCTCATAAGAACCGCCTTTCCCGACTGTATCACAGTCGATGATGTCTGATGCTTTCATTATAAATACTTCCCGGCAGGTTGTCAATCTCTCCGGCAGGCAGTTTCCAGCTGTCCTGCGGGAATACGATACGCTTGTAGCGCGGCATCCCTGACACGCCTGTGCAGGAACTGCCGTCTTCATACAAGCCTCCTACTGTGTCATTGCGAACCCGGTGCGCACACCGGGTGTGGCAAACTCGTGTAGGAACTACCGACTGCGTACTAATTTGCTCGTCTGTACCGTCTGCCGCTTGCGCGGTCGGCAAAGACAGACAAGCTTGTACGCAGTCGGTTATTCCTGCACCGGGCGGCTGATAGCCGCCCCTACGGCGGGAACTGCGGAATATCTCGTAGTAGTTTGTAACAATTAAAAGTTGTGTATCAGCCTCTGTAGTAGGCAGTTAATCTAAAATACGAGCCTTTGAGATCGGTAGCAGTACGCCGTAGGGCGCGACGACCTCGGCGCGCCGGTGCAGGAACTACCAAATGTGTACAAACTCGTTCATTTATACTGTCTGCCGCTTCGCGGACGGCACGCCGAGTCGTCGTGCCCTACGGGCTGCCTACAGTTTTAAGCGTTACAGGCTACTACGGCGGGAACTGCGAAATCTCTCGTAGGGGCGGCTATCAGCCGCCCGCGTTTTTGATCCGCGCGGAGCGCTCCGAAGTCATTCACCCTTAGTCCTTAGTCCTTAGTCAAACATGTACTTCCTGCACGCGGCGGGCTGACCTATCGTCAGCCGGCCGTGGTTTTTTATTTCTTTACAATGTTTTCAATAAAGCGCATCAGGATCGTTGCGACCTGCGCTCTTGTGGCGTTACCTTGCGGCTGAAGCATGTTGTCCGAGCCGTTGATGATTCCCTCACCCACCGTCCAGGATAGCGCTTCTTTCGCATAGCCGCTGATCTGATTCGCGTCGGGGAAAGCGCTGACATCGCCGCGTCTGCTTGTGTCAATTTCCTTCTTCTGCGCGTAGCGGAATAGGATCGTCGCCATCTGTTCCCGCGTGATCTTGCCGTCCGGGTCGAATTTCCCCGCGCCGACGCCGTTGACCACGCCGTTTGCCGACGCCCACGCCACCGCGTCGATGTACCAGCTCCCGCTCTTTGCGTTCACATCCGAGAAGGTGTTTTGATACCCCTTCGGCTGACCCTCATAGCGCCACAGCACGGTCACAAGCATGGCTCGCGTCATCGCCGTCTCCGGCTCAAAGGTATTCGCGCTTGTGCCGCCGAACAATCCCTGCGCCACGGCATAGTCCACATAGGGGTGATACCATTCCTTCGAATCGACATCGACAAACTTCCCGCTCTGACAGCCCTCCCCGCCGTCGCAGGGCTTTTCGCCGGTTACGGAAATGCTCTCCGTCCTCGTTGCGTCACAGCGCGTGCAGGTAAAGGTCTTTACGCCGTTTTCCGTTGCGGTCGGCTGCTTCGTCACTATGCCCTCATCCCACGCGTGACCCAAAGCGTCTACATAGGTATCCTCACAGTTGTAACCGCAGTCGATGCAGGTATGCGTTGTATAGCCCTGTTCTGTGCAGGAGGGTTCTGTAACCGTGCTTTCATAGTTATGCTGCTCGTGGTAGTGTATATAGGCTCCTCTTAATTGATTGTTATATGAGCCGAACACGATTTTGGACCACTGTTCTCTTGACCCAAGATAATAGACATCCCTCAAATCGGAGCATAAAAAGAATGCCGAGTCTCCAATGCTGGTCACACCGGCGGGGATCGTCACACCGGTCAGGCTGCTGCAGCTATAGAACATATTGCTTCCAATATGGGTCAGACGATCGGGAATGATCACGCGAGGTAAGCTGTAGCAGTGCGAAAACGCATAGTCGCCAATACTTGTCACACCGGAAGGGATCCTCACGTCGGTAAGACTGCTGCATTGATAAAAGGCAAAACGATCAATGCTGCTGATACTTTTCGGAAGCTTGATCGCCGTCAGATTGCTGCATTTACTAAAGGCAGAAGCCCCAATGCCAGTTATGCCATCCGGAAGCGTAACGCTGACCAAGCTGCTGCAGCCGCTGAACAAAGAGTCTTCAATACGGATCAAGCTTTTTGAAAGGATCACCGAGGTCAAACATCGGCAGCCATAGAATGCACTGTGTCCAATGCTTGTTACGCTGTCGGGGATGGTGATCTGTGTCAGACCGCTGCAGCCGCTGAATGCATATTTTCCGATGCCGGTCACGCCGTTCCCGATGGTCACATCCGTCAGTGCATAGCAATCCTCAAACGCGCTGTCACCAATGTCCGTTACACTGTCGGGGATCACAACGCCTTTCAGAGCACAGCAGTCCTTGAATGCGAAATTGCCTATGCCCGTCACAGGGCACCCATCCAGCACACCGGAGGGGATCACGATTTTTCCGCTTGCAGAAGTATCGCAATCTTTTACCGTCGCTTTCCCGTTGGACACGGAGTATGTATAGATGCCATCCTTAAATTCATAGCTTTTGGCATCGGCCGTACCGCTGACAAGGAACAGCGTCGTGACGACCATGCAAAGGCAAAGTACCGATGCGAAAAGGTGTTTCATAATTTATTCTCCTTTCTTGTTCCGTTCTTTCGGTTCTTTACAGTCTCCATAGCACAGCTTCGGCGAACGGGTGCCTGGTTGTCCGGAGCTCCATACCAACCACCGATTGCAGCAGCACGCCCCGGGATATCCCGGCGGTGCTTCTTTGCCGCTCCCCAAAGCACATTTATAATCACACCTGTGCGATCAGGATCGTGGGGGTCCCATTCTTATCGAAGTCGATCTGCATCGTTCGGGGCCCGGAAGGTCCGACTTCCGTAAAAGAGCAGGGGCGGTCGAGCAGGTCATCGGTAAGGCGAACCAGCTCTCCCACCAGCGTGCAGTATTTCCGAATATCCTCCGCATTCCGCAGAACGGTATTGTTCAGGCAATAGTAGATCCCTTTTTCGTCTTCGATGACCGGGTCTTCCCCCTCCGGGTCAAACGCGGCAGACAGGGCATGGCAGACCTGAGAAATGGCATCCGCATCTATAGTTTTGAATTCTTCCATGCCTTCCGAATCAAAGAAAACATCGGTAAGCTCAGCTTCCCAAGCCGTGTTCGCGGGAATTTCCTCCACCGCTTTCCTCTCGATCACCTTACCGGAATAGAAAACCCCGGCTTTTTCGCCATAGGCAAGCAGCGGCCCCAGCGTCGGGTCGCAGTCTACCGTATGGTACATGGTGTAGAAAATGCCTTTCATCTCTTTCGGCTCCAAGGTATCCAGATACTCCGCCAGTTCAAACGCTCCGTGATAATCGTAATTCATGTACAGGTCGATGTCTTCCGCCGATTTGATCAGGTTCATCACCTGCTTCAGTTCATTTAAGTCAACGCCCTCCAGGAAACTTAACGTCTGACCGTCAGCGGTAATTTGCAGTTGCCATAACCGGCTGGATTTCAGCAATGCATTGGCGCCAAGCTGTGCCAGCCGGCCCCGCACGATATCCTTGATACTGTCGATCGCCCAATCCTCGGCTTCTGCGGCATGTAAGACCAGTCGTTCCTTAATGTAATAAACGACGCTGGTGCAGTGACAATAAACAGTTTCTACATTTTTGAACACCCGTTTTACCACATCTTCGGGATCTGCGAGCAGCTCTTCTGTCTCCACGCCGAGATAGTCCGCGATCCGGGAGATCATCTCTATGCTCCCGGGGCCGTTATGCCCATTGTACCAATGCTTGACTGCACTGAAAGAGGTATGGACGCTATCCGCCAGATCCATCATGATCTCATTCAGGCTCTTTCTGCGGTCTTCGGTGTTCTGCACTTCCTGACAGCATCTTATCAGCGTTCTGAATCGACCGACATCAAACGTTTTTTCCGCTCCGCTCATTGTGATATAAGTCTGCCTTGCCATCTGAAACTCCTCCTTTTTGGTTATGTCCTTTTGACAGTTCTATTATAGCCGTTATTATGTCACAAAGATAGGTCGAACCACTTCACAAGGGGCACATTTTTTGGGGAACCGCCGCAGATAAGCGCGGTGAACGGCGCTGCTGCGCTTCGATATCCGACACCGATACTGAAAACCGCAGGGATCCTATTTGTTCAGAGATCCCCTAACGGAACCATACGAAACGCCTCCCTTTCCGCCGAAAGGGAGGCGCTTTGTATAGTTATGTTTATGAATGAACCCAAGCAAAGGGGGAGCGGATCGCTCCGCTCCCTCAAAAAATGTATCAGTTGTAATAGATGGCACACCAACCCCGGGACGCCATTTGGTCGATTTGTATGCTGCGCGAACTCCACGGCACTTGGCTCTTCGTTATGAAGCCGCCTACTTTGAAGATCAATCTCCCCAAATAGTACCGTTGTCATCGGGCGTGGGAGGATTATCGCCGCCAATGGGAATGCTCGCTGTGCTTGTAGTAATAACATCCTCTGTCTCAAAATGGGAGATCTTCATTTCTGCCGGTTCAAATTTTTTCAAAGCCATGTATTTTCCCTCCGTTGATTGATTTTACAGCAATATGCCCTGTGAGAAATGACAGTATTGACTACAAATGATTGTAACTATATTTTGTCAAGTTGTCAAGAACAATCTATTTCGCGAAATTGAAAAGAGAGGGCGGATCGCTCCGCTCTCTCAAGCATGATTTAGTCTAAAATTTCCATCAGTCTGCCGCAGCAGAAGGGGATGGGTTCGCCGGCCTTGACGTGCTGGGTCTTGTTGCAGGTGACGCAGTAGACATCCGTGTCATAGGGCGCGCGAATGACGGGGATCTCGTTCTTCTCCTGCAGGCTCAGACCCTCGATGTGGAAGGTCGCGGTCTTGTTCTCGGAGGGTACATAGACGCCCATCGGCTGCAAGGACTTCGTTGCGCCGGTGCAGTTGCCCATCTTAACCCACAGGGCTTCCAATTCCGCAGCCTCTGCCGCGTGCTCGGGAGTGAACTCCACGACATCCTTATTGATGCGAATCTTCATGGCTTATTCCTCCGGACTGAAATCTTCCTTGCCTACGCCGCAAAGCTCGCAGGCGAAGTCCTCGGGAAGGTCTTCCCACTTCACGCCGGTCTCTTCCTCATCATAGACCCAGCCGCACATATTGCAGACATACTTCATTGTAAAAATCTCCTTTACGGTTTTTTCAAAAAGTAATCGTTCCGGCAAAGCGCCGGAGCTTTCGTGCGCCGGGGAACTGTTAAAAAGCCTCCGGCATGTCATTGCGAGGAGCAATACCCGCAAGGGGCACGCCGCATCCGTAGGGCTCCTTTGTCGCCAACGGCTGCGCAGGCGACGTGGCAATCTAATGGAAAAAGTTTCATATTTTCCGAAAAATCAAGATATATAAAACAATTCCTCGAGATTGCCACGACCCCTTCGGGGTCTCGCAATGACAAAACTATCGACAAAACAGTTCCTCGCTGTTTAAGCCGTCGGTTCGTCAGACTGCGGCTCCTCCACAGGAGCAGCCGCCTCCGGAGCTTCCTCTGCGGGTGTCTCCTCCGCTTCGGCGGATTCCTCCGGCTGTTCTTCGGATGCCTCTTGCGCGGGCTTTTTCTTCAGGCAGTCCGGCACATTGAATAGGCTAAGAACCAGATTCCTCTTTCCTTCTTCATTCTTCTTGCTGGAAATACCCAGCAGCAAAGACTGGTAGGAGAACGAGCCGTCCTTGCCCTTTTTCAGCTCAAAAGGCACCAAACTCAGGGCAAGCGCGCCCAATGCGATCTTGGAAGCCTTTTTCATCGCTCTCGCCTCTTAGCCGAAGTAACGCTTCAGCAGACCCTCAAGGGCTCTGCCATGACGGGCCTCGTCGCGTGCCATCTCGTGGACGGTGTCATGGATGGCGTCGAGGTTGTTCTTCTTCGCGACCTTCGCCAGCTCGAACTTGCCTGCGGTTGCGCCGTACTCGCAATCCACACGCCATGCAAGGTTCTTCTTGGTGGAGTCGGTCATGTTCGGCTCCAGCTCGCTGCCGAGGAGCTCCGCGAACTTTGCGGCATGCTCTGCTTCTTCATAAGCTGCCTTCTCCCAGTACAGACCGATCTCGGGATAGCCCTCACGATGGGCGATACGCGCCATGCAGAGGTACATGCCGACTTCGCTGCACTCGCCGTTGAAATTGGCCTTGAGCTGGTCGAGGATGAACTTCTTGTCCTCTTCGGGAACGCCGTCGAGCTTCGCGCCGATGCCGAACTGATGCTCGGCAGCCAGAGTCATCTCGCCCTCAACAACCTTGAACTTCTCGCCGGCAACGCCGCACAGCGGGCACTTGAAGCCTTCGGGCATCTCGCCTTCGTGGACATAACCGCAAACGGGGCATACATACTTCTTCATTGAATTTTCCTCCATCATAAGTAAGATTATTGTTTTGCGTCTGCGTTGACGCATTGGTTACAGATTCCGGTAAAGGTCAGGACGCATTCGCGGACGGAGCCGCAACGCACCTGCTCTGCCAGCTTCTGCGGCGGGTCGATCTCGTCAACGTCGATCACCGCGCTGCAGTGGGTGCAAACGAAATGGGCGTGGGGCACGGTGCAGCGGTCAAAGCGCTCCGTCCCGTTCACAACGCCGACCGAGGAGAGGATCCCCTCCTGCTTGAAAGCGGCGAGGTTGCGGTAGACCGTGCCGAGGGAGAGATCGGGAATCTGCGGTTTGAGCTGCGCATAGACCCACTCGGCGCTCGGATGCGTCGCGGTAGAACAGACGCACTCCAAGATCGCGTCGCGTTTCCTGCTGTGCTTGCGTGCCGCCATCCTCATCTCCTCCAAAATAATAATAATTCTCGTTTGCGTTATTATATTAGCATAGACGTGAGGATTTGTCAAGCGTTTTTTCAAAAAAGCCGCCGCACCGAATCCACAGAAAAGCCCTGTAGTGCGGCGACATGTCCCCGATGTCCACGAAGCGGCAGACAGTAGGAATGAGCAAGCTTGTACGCAGTCGGTAGTGCCTGCACGCGGGCGGATACTATCCGCCCCTAGTAGACTGTAACGCTTAAAACTGTAGGTAGCCCGTAGGGCACGACGACTCGGCGTGCCGTCCGCGAAGCGGCAGACAGTATAAATGAACGAGTTTGTACACATTTGGTAGTTCCTGCACCGGCGCGCCGAGGTCGTCGCGCCCTACGGCGTACTGCTACCGATCTCAAAGGCTCGTATTTTAGATTAACTGCCTACTACAGAGGCTGATGCACAACTTTTAACTGTTACAAACTAGTAGGGGCGGCTATCAGCCGCCCGTGGGTACGGGGAGCGGGTTTGTACGCAGTCGGTAGTTCCTGCACCTTTGGGGACATGTCCCCGAAGGTGCAGTGTTTTTTTAAAAACGCCGTGTTCTCGGCATCAGCTCTGCTGTCATTTCCCAAAGCATATGGGCGTGTTCCTCCTCGTCGTCCGCCATCGCGTTAAACATGGACGCCTGCTCCGGGAAGCGTCTTGCCGCATTGCGGTAGCCCTTTGCCGCCGACAGCTCCGCAGGATATGCGCTGCGCATGGCAGCCGAGAGCGAACGCTCGGTATCCGCCGCTGCGGGAAAGACCTTCGGGCGCACACCGAACAGCAGAAAATACAGCGCCGCAAGCCGCCGAAAATGCCGCGTCTCGTCCGCTGCCATATGCCGGAACCGCTGGGCAAAGCTGCCGCCGCGGGACGCAAGGGCGCGATAGGTCGCGGCGCTTGCCTGCTCTCCGGAGAGCCATTGCAAAAGCATTTCCTCCTCCGGCGCGGTCTGCGGCGGCTGTAGGACGCGGCTCCAAACCTCCTGTACCTTTACGGGATCATAAATATCCATAGCACTTCCCTCCTTCGCCAGTCTATGCCGCGAAGGGGGAAAGCTTGACAAATATCCGCAAAAGGCGGCTTCGCTATTTTTCCGTCAGGGAGCGCTTGCAGCACGCGCGGATGTGCGGCACCAGACGCAGCACAGCCTTTGTAATAAAGAGATGTGCCACAGCCGCCGCCAAAACGAGCGCAAGATAGTCGAGCTGCGGGCGGCTCCAAGCGGAAACATCGTGCCAACGGACGTACATTGCCTGCAAGGGCGCGTGGATCAAGAACACGGAGAAGCTCAGCTCACCCAAGAAGCCGGTGAACCTACACTTGTCAAGGAATGTGTTCAGATAGCTGTGCCCCGAGACGGCGATGGCGGTAGTGAGCAGGAAGAGCAGCGTGCATAACCACTGATAGTACCGTGTGTTTCTGCGGAACATGACGAGCAGGATGAACACGTGCGCGCCGATCTCAAACGCGGTCAGCAACAGCTTTCCCCAACGGTTGAAGCGAATTTGCCGAAGCTTCTTCGTAAGCTGCAACGCGTAATAGCCAAGGCTCATGACAAGCCACGCCCGCAGCGTTCCGAAGGTGGTAAAGCCCACCCACGCGTCAAAGCTTGCGGATTCCAAATGCCGCCATAAGGCGTAGCCGAGGCACAGCGTCAGCGGCATCACAAGGTGCAGGAACTTATCCTTCCAATAATACAGACAGCTCCAGAGGAAAAAGCCCACAATGCACATTGCGCTGAGCGTCCAAGCAGGGCCGTTCAGGAGGTTGCCGCCTTCGTTGATGCCGCACCATTTGACCATGAGGATCTCCCAAATATCGCTTGAAAACGCGTCCGCCACATCTCCCACAGAATGCACCGGTTCCAGTACGATGCGCCATGCCACAAAGGCAAACAGGAATGCGGTCATGCTCCACGGGAAAAACCGCAGGAAGCGCTTCTTGAGATACTGACCGGGCGTGATCAAGCGATTCGCCGCGCACTGCTTCTCGTAGCTCTGAAAGAAGAACAGGCCGGCTACCAGCAGAAAGAAATCCACACCGTAGAAACCGCCGACGCAGTGAATCTGCGATTTGGCGGTAAGGTGAAAAAGCACAATGATCCATGCGTACAGGAATTTAAAAAAATCAAGGTCTGCGTTTCGTTTGTTCATAGGTTTTTCATCCAACTCTCTCTTTTTTTGAAAAAACGGGTATATGTGATTCGGGGATAAGCTACGCTTCCCGGTGCAGCGTCTGTTCCTTGACAGGGATCGTCAGCTCCAGCACATAGTACGCACCGCAACGATAGACGGTGAGGCAGAGCTTCTCCCCCGGGGCTGCCGCTTCTACCGCAGTGAAATAGTCGTGAGGCTCCTTTACCGTTGCGCCATCGACGGCAAGCAGGATATCGCCCGGAAGGATTCCGGCCTTAGCGGCGATACTGTCGGCATCAACGCTTTGAACGATCAGACCCTCGGGCAGCTCCCAGTAGCGGCGCTCCGCGTCGTCCAGTGCGGAAAGCTCCATGCCGAAGGAGCTGCTTTCGTCCTCGCCGCTCGTCTGCTTCGGGCTGCGGACAGGATAGGCGTCCGACGCGGCATTCTCCGTCTCGTCCTGTGATGTCTGCGCCGCATCTGCGTAGTTTTGGCGGACATGCAGGGTAATGGTGAGCAGATTTGCAGCGAGCACCACTGCCAAAAGCGACAAGACCAAGGGGAGGCGTGACTTGTCAAGCTCGCGCCGCCGTCCCGTGCCGTAATAGCAGGGGCGCTCCTGCGCTTCCTCATGGTTCTCTCCGTTCTTCGGTTGTTCCATTGTGACGCCTCCTTTCTTCATAATCGGTCGTTCCTGCACCCGGGCGGATACTATCCGCCCCTACAGCGTGAACTGTCGGTGTTCTCGTAGGGGCGGCTATCAGCCGCCCGTTTTTTGATTCGTGCGAAGCACACCTCAGCCATTCACCCTTAGCCTAAAAAGTGCCTGCACGCGACCGGATGCTATCCGGTCCTACGGCGTTCTATGGCTCAGCCCTTGCTCAGGGACAGGGTAAAGGTAAACTCCGTCTTGCCGTCGGCGCTGGTGACGTATACATCCTCGCCGTGGGCAAGGACGATGGTTTTGACGATATACAGCCCCAAGCCCACGCCGTCGCGGTCGGTGGAGCGGCTTTTGTCGGTCTTATGGAAGCGGTCAAAGATCAGCGGCAGCTCCTCCGGCGCGATGGTCGGGCCGGTGTTCCCCACGGTGACGACCGCGCTGTTTCCTTGCTGCACGACGCGGATGGAAAGCGTACCGCCTTGGTTGATGAATTTGACCGCGTTATCCAGCAGATTATACAGCACCTGCGTGATGGCATCCTGCATGGCGCGGACGGTCACGCCCATCTCCGGCATGTCGATGTCCACGTCCAGCTCCTTCTGATTGATGCGCTGCTCAAAGCTCAGAAGCGCCTGCCCTGCCGTCTCGCAGATATCAAAATCCGTCAGCTTCTCCGGCGGGATGCCCTGATCCCGCAGGCGGGAGACGTCGAGCATATTGCGCACGAGGCGGGAGAGTCTGCGCACCTCGGTGGCGACCAGCTCCATATACTGCCGGTGCTTTTCCTGCGGGATCGTGCCGTCGAGCATACCGTCGAGGTAGCCCGCGATGGTGGTCATCGGCGTTTTCAGCTCATGGCTGACATTCGCGACAAACTCCTGCCGCACGGTCTCCGAATTCTGCACGGCGACCGCCATATTATTAAAGGCGACCGCCAGCTCCTCGATCTCCTCATTTTGATTGCCCGTCGGCACCCGCACGCTCAGGTCTCCGTGGGCGATCCGTCTTGCCGCCGCCGCCATATCGCGGATCGGCTTCGTCTCGCGGCGGGTCAGATAGGGCGCGATCAGCAGGACGAGCGCCAAGACGAACAGCGCCGTCATCAGGAAGATCCGCAGCATCTGTCCCGTCAACGCCTTGAGCGCGGACTTCTGCACCGACGCAACGACGATGCACAGCGGATTGCCTGCCTCGTCCGTGACCGGCATTGCCACCGCGATGCGCGTCTGACCGTAGATCGTCGATGCCTTTGTGTCAACCCGCGTCTCACCCTTGCGGAGCACCTTCTCCGCCGTCTCCGCGCCGATGGTGCCGCCGATGTGCTCACAGCGCTGGATATCCTGCGCGCAGATGCGAACCGTTCCGCCCGTGTCGCAGATCAGAATATCGGTTTCCGACGCGGCGGAGGCGACCGATAGATTTGTGCGGAAGCTCCAATCGTTGAGATAGGAAACGGAATACGCCTCGATAAGCTCCGTTACCGCTTCGGCAGAGCTGCAAAGAGACCGCTCGCGCTCCCGGGTGCTGTAATACTCAAACACCGCCCAAAAGGACAGGGTTGTCAGCATGGTTGCGGCAAGCAGCACGCAGATGATCAGCGTGATCTGCCGCCGAAAGGTCGTTTTCATTGCGCGTTGACCTCGAATTTATAGCCCACCGACCAGACCGTTTTCAGCTCCCATTGCTCGGACACGCCCTCTAATTTTTCGCGCAGGCGCTTGATGTGGACATCCACGGTGCGGGTGTCGCCGAAATAGTCGAAGCCCCAGACCTCGTCCAAGAGCTGATTGCGGGTGTAGACGCGGTTGGGCGTCGAGGCGAGATGATACAGCAGCTCCATCTCCTTCGGCGGCGTCGGCACCTTTTTACCGTCCACCGTCAGCTCGAAGGCGTCCATGTCGATGATGAGCTTGTCGAACACCAGACGGCGCGTGGACTTCTCCGGCTCAATGCCGCTGCGGCGCAGCACCGCCTCGATGCGCGCAAGCACCTCCTTCATCTCGAAGGGCTTTGTGATATAGTCGTCCGCG
Source organism: Faecousia sp. (assembly GCA_051867015.1). Classification (GTDB taxonomy): domain Bacteria; phylum Bacillota; class Clostridia; order Oscillospirales; family Oscillospiraceae; genus JAZOXB01. The sequence continues at coordinate 12,938 of JBJDYD010000011.1, forward strand.
CCTGATTTCAGACCCGCGACCTTGTCCTCCGTCTCGCTTTTCGCCGTGAGCATAATGATCGGCGTTTTGCTCTCGGAACGGATGGTGCGGCAGACCGCCGAGCCGTCCATGCCGGGCAGCATCAGATCGAGCAGCACCAGTGACGGCTGCTTCTCCCGAAACAGTTCCACGCCGCGCAGCCCGTCATGGGCGATGGCGACCTCATATCCCTCTTTTTCCAAATACAGCCGCAGAAGATCGGCAATATTGCGGTCATCCTCCACGATCAGCACAGTCTTTGCCATGCCAAACTCCCCCTTTTTCTGTTTCTGCCTTCCATTATACCGCGAAACCATCGTTTTGGGTGAACAATTTGTGAATTGGAACAAATTTGTCCCCGCCAACGGGAAGGAAAGGACTAAGGACTAAGGGTGAATGACTTCGGAGCGCTCCGCGCGGATTAAAACGGGCGGCTGATAGCCGCCCCTACGGCATAGATTGCAAGTCTTCTCGTAGGGGCGGCTATCAGCCGCCCGAATTCAAAATCCGTGCGAAGCACACCTCAGTCATTCACCATTCACTCTTAGCCCTTAGCCCAAAAGTTATTCACCATTCACTATTCACTGAACGCGTTCTCTCCTGCACAGTTTTTTAGCGGGGCAAAATAATATTTTGGCCGGAAAGCGCTTGCATTTCGCTTCTTGGTGTGATACGATAAATTTGTATCGGAATGTGCGGAATTACGGCAGTTCCCGTAGCCGCACCGACATAGAAAAACAAATTTAGGAGGCAATTTGTCATGAATGTTGCTGAAATCATGGAACGGCGCAACGCGTTTTCCTTCGAAGTGTTCCCCCCGAAAACCGACGTCGGCATGGAGAAGCTCTGCGGTGAGGGCGGCGTGCTGGAGAAGCTCTACACGCTGAATCCCGACTACATCTCCTGCACCTACGGCGCGGGCGGCACGAATGTCGGCAAGAACCTTGAAGTCCTCGACAAGATCGTGAAGGACGGCAAGTGCGTCGGCGTGACCCACTTCACCTGCATCGGCAATACCAAGGAAGGCATCAAGGAACAGCTCCAGACCTACCTTGACCACGGCATCAACCATATGCTCGCTCTGCGCGGCGACCTGCCCTTCGGCTGGACCGGCACCGGCGGCGACCTGCACTACGCCACCGAGCTTGTCAAGTTCGTCCGTCAGGAATTCGGCGACAAGTTCACCATCGCGGTGGCAGGCTCCCCCGAGGGACATATCGCCTGCCGCAGCCTCGAGGCGGACATTGCCTTCCTGAAGCAGAAGCAGGACAACGGCGCAGACTACATCATGACCCAGCTCTGCTGGGATATGGACCAGTTCCGCTACTGGCTCGACGCGATCCGCGCCGCCGGCATTTGGCTGCCCGTGGATGTGGGCATCATGCCGATCCTCGATCAGGCTGCCACCATCAACATGGCGCTCTCCCGCAACGGCTGCGTCATGCCCCGCGCCCTGTGCGAGATCATCTCCAAGAACTGGATCTTCCCGAATCCCTTCGACAAGGAGCCCTTCGACGCCAATGTCGAGGCAAAGAAGGCATCCTTCAAGGAAGCGGGCATCGAATACACCATCCGTCAGATTGACGAGTACCGCGCCTGCGGCATCAACGGCATCCATCTGTACGCACTGAACAAGTACGACGATGTCGCCCGCATCGCCAAGGAAGCCGGTCTGCTCGACCTGATCTAATCGGTTAAGCTCCCCTAATTGTCATTGCGAGACCAGTGCGCACACTGGTCGTGGCAATCTTAGGCTGTAGGTTTGTACGCACTTAGTACTTCCTGCACGAGATTGCCGCGTCGCTGCGCTCCTCGCAATGACAGATTTGGAGGTTTTTCCGTAGAACATCGCAATTTCCCACAAAGGAGATTTTCCCTATGACCCATACCATCGCTGTCGCCGGAAAGGGCGGCGTCGGGAAGACGACCGTCTGCGGCATGCTCATCGACGCACTCATCAAGGACGGCAAGGGTCCCCTGCTCGTCGTCGACGCGGACGCCAACTCCAATCTCAACGAGGTCTTGGGCGTCGAGGTGGAGACGACCCTGGGCGCCGTCCGGGAGGAGATCGCGCAGGCTGAGCTGCGAGGCGACGTGATTCCCAAAAACATGACCAAGGCGGACTACGCCGAATACCGCTTCAACTCCGCCCTTGTGGAGGAGGACGATTTTGACATGCTCGTCATGGGCAGAACACAGGGCAAGGGCTGCTACTGCTACGTCAACGGCATCCTTAAGACGCAGGTGGATAAGTACGTCGGCAACTACCGCTATACGGTCATTGACAACGAAGCCGGCATGGAGCACATCGCCCGCGGCACGCTGCCCCATGTGGACACGCTGCTGCTGGTATCGGACTGCTCCCGCAGAGGCATTCAAGCCGTCGGCAGAATCGCGGAAATGGTGAAGGAGCTGAATTTGAAGCCCGGCACCATGCGCCTGATCGTCAACCGCGCCCCGAACGGCGTTCTGTCCGAGGGCGTGAAGGAGGAGATCGCGGCGCAGAACCTCGATTTGCTCGGCGTTTTGCCGCAGGACGAGGCGGTGTACGAAGCCGACTGCGACGGCAGACCCAGCTCCAAGATCCCCGACTCCAGCCCCATGAAGCAGGCACTTCACGCTCTGCTGAAGCAGTTATCCTTATAAGAAACGCCCACTGTAGGGCTTGGACATGTCCAAGCCGACCGCGAAGCGGCAGACAGCGGGCATGAACAAGCTTGTACGGACTTGGTAGTTCCTGCACGCGGCTTGGACATGTCCCCGCCCTACAGTGGGTTTCCTCGCAATAACACGGGGAAGCTACCCTAACCTGTCATTGCGAAGCCAGTGCGCACACTGGCTGTGGCAATCTCAGGCTGTAGGTTTGTACGCATTTGCTACTTCCTGCACAAGATTGCCGCGTCGCTGCGCTCCTCGCAATGACAAGGGAAGGCTACCCTCGTTATTCACTATTCCCGATTCATTATTCACGATTCCTATTGTAAATCCCGGGCGGCGTTTTTGGCGCTGACCGTAACAAATTCAGGAGGTATTCCAATGGCTTTTGAACCCAAAACGCAGGCATTTACCTCGTCGATTGCCACTGTCACCCTCGGCACAGGGGACAAGGCTTGCAAGCTCGGCGGCGTGAACGTCCTGCCCTTCTACTCCTTCGACGCGCCCATCGAAAACGCGCCGAAGATCGGCGTAGAGATTACCGACGCAGGCATTGCTGCTTATCCGCAGAAGGGCTTGCAGGAATTCTACGCAGGCTGCACCACCCCCGCCGAAATGGCAAAGCGCGCAGAGACGATGCACGGCGTTTCCTTTGTCTGCCTGCATCTCGAGGGCGCCGATCCCAACGGCGAGAATAAGTCCGTCGAGGAATGCGTCGAGCTTGCAAAGTCCGTTGCGGACGCGACCGATCTGCCCCTCGTCATCATGGGCTGCAAGAACATCGAAAAGGACGCGGAGCTGTTCACCAAGATCTCCGAGGCTCTGCAGGGCAAGAACATCCTTGTGCTCTCCGCCCGTGAGGAAAACTACAAGACCGTCGGCGCGTCCGCCGCTTTGGCTTACGGTCAGAAGGTCGGCGCGGAATCCGCCGTCGATATCAACCTCGCGAAGCAGCTCAACGTCCTCATGACCCAGCTCGGCGTCGCCCCCTCGTCCATCGTGATGAACGCAGGCTCCGCTGCCGCAGGCTACGGCTATGAGTACGTCGCCTCCACCCTCGACCGCATCCGCGCCGCAGCTTTGGCGCAGAGCGACGACCAGCTCCAGATGCCCATCATGACCCCTGTCTCCACCGAGACTTGGAACGTCAAGGAAGCCATCATGTCCGAGGCGGATATGCCCGAGTGGGGCAGCGCCGAGGAGCGCGGCATTGAGATGGAGATCACCACCGCCTCGGCTTGTCTCGCTGGCGGCTCCGACGCTGTTATCATGCGGCACCCCGCTGCCATCAAAGCCATTGCCGACATGATCGAAGCGCTGGTCTGATCGGAAGGAGGAAACAACTATGGCACTGAAAGGCTTAGATATTTTCAAGCTCTCCCCCAAGAAGAACTGTAAGGAATGCGGCAGCCCCACCTGTATGGCGTTCTGCATGAAGGTCGCACAGGGCGCGGTGGCGCTGGATAAGTGTCCGTACTTCTCCCCGGACGCGATTGCAAAGCTCTCCGAGGCCACTGCGCCTCCCATGAAGACCATCACGGTGGGCGACGACATCAAGCTCGGCGGCGAAACCGTCCTGTTCCGCCACGAGAAAACCCTCGTCTCCCGCAACCGTTTCGCCGTCCCCGTCTGCACCGGCATGGAGGACGCGGAGGCCGATCAGAAGCTTGCCGATCTGCAGAAGGTTGATTACGAGCGCATCGGCGAACGCGAGTATGTCGAGTTCGTCCTTGTCCACTGCTCCAAGGATTCCGCGGGCAAGTGGGAAGACCTTGTCAAGAAGGCAATGGCAACCGGCAGAACCCTCATTCTGGACTGCGAATGCACCGAGTGCGCGAAGAAGGCGCTCGACCTGTGCAAGGATGCCAAGCCCATCCTCAACGGCGCGAACGCGGAGAATTTCGCGGAGATGAGCGCCATCGCCACGGAAGCGGGCGTTGTCCTCGGCGTGAAGGGCGAGAGCCTTGCCGAGCTGCATGACACCGTCTCCAAGCTCGAAGCCGCAGGCAACAAGAATTTGATTCTCGACGTGACCGGCAAGACCGCGAAGGAGACGCTGGCAAACGCCGTCCTTGTGCGCCGCACCGCCCTGAAGGACGGCGACCGCACCTTCGGCTATCCCTCCATCGTCAACCTCACGAAGATTGCAAAGGGCGACATTCACCTGCAAACCGCCCTTGCCGCCATGTTCACGCTGAAATACGGCTCCATCATCGTCATGGAGCAGATGTCCTACGCCGAAGCCCTCCCGCTGTACGGTCTGCGTCAGAACATCTACACCGACCCGCAGAAGCCGATGAAGGTCGCCCCCGGCATCTACCCGATGAACGGCGCAACGCCCGACGATCCCTGCCTGATGACGGTGGACTTCGCGCTGACCTACTTCCTCGTCTCCGGCGAGATCGAGCGCTCCAACGTCCCCGTCAACCTGCTCATCACGGACGCTTCCGGTATGTCCGTCCTGACCGCGT
>JBJDYD010000012.1:0-18074 GCA_051867015.1 Faecousia sp.
AGCATCACTGGGCGTAAATGGATAATTGAGTGTTTTAATTAGTGATTAGTATTACGCAGGGAGATAAGGTGCTGCTGCCCGTCGATCTGACGGTGAATCACGCGCTGGCGGACGGCATCCACATGGCAAAATTCTTCGAAAACTTTACTCGCCGCGCCGAAACAATATAAACAGCAAAACGGAGGCTTGCGTCAACCGCAAGCCTCCGTTTTGCTGCTTTGTGTCATTGCGAGGGCGTAACGCGCCGTGACAATCTCTTTTCCGGTGTGTATCAAGGAATCCGTCCCTTTGACGCTGGCGGCTAATAGCCGCCCCTACGAGAAATTTTACAGTTCACGCTGTAGGGGCGGCTATCAGCCGCCCGTGTGCAGGAAGTGCCGACGCGTGTGCTCCCGATTCCTCCGTAATATGGATCAGATCAAATTCAAAATCCGTGCGGAGCACACCACAGTCATTCACCATTCACTCTTAGCCCTTAACCCCAAAAGAGTGCCTGCTTAGGCGCGTCAGGGATGCCGCGCGCTACAGCTCGAAAGGAGACGCCTGTACGCGTACACGAATCAAATGTATTGCTGCTTAATCACGTCAATGACGCCTCTGGTGGTCAGGCGGAGGGTCGGGATGACGGGCAGGGACATGAACGAGAGGGTCATGAACGGATCAATGCCGCGGGAAACGCCGAGGCGGAACGCCTGCTCCTTTGCGATTTCCAGCTTGTTGTTCACGGTAACGAGGCTGTCGTCGCTCATCAGACCCGCGATCTCCAGCACGACCTCGCCGAGCACCTTGCCGTCCTCCACGACGGTGATGCCGCCGCAGTTTTCGACGATGCGGTTGGCGGCGAACGCCATATCCTCCTCGTTCGTGCCGACGACGATGATGTTGTGGGAGTCGTGGGAAATGGAGGTTGCGACCGCGCCGCTTTTGAGCCCGTAGCCCTGAATATAACCCAAACCGATGTGGTGCGTGTTCTTATGACGCTCGACGACGGCAATTTTGAGGATGTCCTTTTCCACATCGACGGCGTTGGCATAGCCGTTGTCGGTGGAGACGATCTCGCCGGGAACCAAGCCGATCACGCCGCGGGGACGCTCGTCGTGGAAATCCTCGGCGGACAGGTGCGCCACATGGAAGGTGTCGTGGGCGCGCTGCTCAAGATATTCGTCGATCTGCGGGGTGGGGAAGCTCTGCACCTCGCCGTTTTTGCAGGTCAGAACGCCCTTCTTGAACACCATTTCCACATTGAAATTCTCGAAATTGTCGATGATGGCAAAGTCCGCGAGATAGCCCGGGGCAATCGCGCCGCGGTTGTTGAGGGCGAAATAGCGCGCGGGATTATGGCAGGCGACCTTAACGGCAACGATGGGATCGACGCCGTAGGAGATCGCTTTCTTGATAATGTAGTCGATATGGCCCTTTTCCAGCAGGTCGATGGGGTGCTTGTCATCGGTGCAGAACATGCAGCGGTCGTAATACGGCTGCTTGAGCAGATCAACAAGGGCTTCCAGATTCTTTGCCGCCGTGCCGTCGCGCACCATGATGAACTGACCGTTGCGGAGCTTCGCCATCGCGTCCTCCATGTCGGAGCACTCGTGGTCGGAATAGACACCCGCTGCGATATAGGCCGCCAAGTCCTTGTCGCGGATGCCGGGCGCGTGACCGTCAATCTTCTTGTGGTGCGCCTGCGCGGCGACGATCTTTGCAATGACCTCCTTGTCGCCGCCGACGACGCCGACAAAGTTCATCATCTCGGCAAGACCCTGCACGCGGGCATGGTCATAGAAGGAGTCAATGGCACGGTAGTCGAGGTTCGCGCCGGATTCGTCCAGCGGCGTCGCGGGGACGCAGCTCGGCAGCATGAAGCGCACATCAATGGGCAGCCCCTCTGTGGCTTGCAGCATATAGTCGATGCCGTCCGTGCCCATGACATTGGTGATCTCGTGCGGGTCGGTGATGACGGTGGTCGTACCGTGGGGCAGGACGGCGCGGGCGAACTCCTTCGGCGAGACGAGGGAGGATTCCAAATGGATATGCGCGTCGATAAAGCCGGGGCAGACGATCTTGCCGCTGACATCGACCTCTACCTCGCCGTCATAGCTGCCCATGCCGACAATCTGCCCCTTGGCCACGGCGATATCGCCCTGACACAATTCATTGGAGAAGACGTTGACATAGGTGGCGTTTTTGAGGACAAGATCGGCCTTCTGCCTGCCGGTGGCGACATTGACGATGTACTGCTTTTTCATCAGCTTGCGCTGGATTCGCGCGGCGTAGGTTTCGTTCGGGACGGACATGTTGCATCATCCTTTCGTTTTTATGTCCGGCAGCTCCGGAAGCCGCCTGATTTCCACGGGGTTATTTGATTTATATTAACATAGCTTTGTAAAAATTTCCACAGGGAATTTTATACAAATTTCGATGCCGCTTTTTGACACACTTGCCGCAGAGGGCGCTCTATGCTATAATACAGCAAAAGGTTGAAACGATTGGAGGCATTTCCCATGAAAACGCTTTTACATATCTGCTGCGCCCCGTGCGCGAATCAGTGCATTGACGTTTTGCGCACCGACGGTTTTGAGCTGACGGGCTTTTGGTATAACCCGAACATCCACCCCTTTACCGAATACCGCAGCCGCCGCAACTGCCTGCGCGAGTATGCCAAAACGGTCGAGCTGCCCCTTTTGGAGCGCGACGAATACGCCCTGCGGCCGTTTGTCCGTCAGGTTGCGGAGAATATCGCCGGAAGATGCGTAAAGTGCTATGAAATGCGCCTGTTCGCCGCGGCGCAGATGGCGGCGGAGGGCGGCTTTGACAGCTTTACCTCGTCGCTTTTCATCAGCCCCTATCAGAATCATGAGCTGATGCGCGAGGTCGCGGAGCGCGCGGCGGCAGAGTACGGTGTCACATTCCTCTACCGCGATTTCCGCCCCTATTTCCGCGCGGGACAGGAGCGGGCGCGTGAGCTTGGCATGTACATTCAAAAATATTGCGGCTGCGTCTTCTCCGAGGAGGAGCGCTATTTGAAGGAGAGTAAGCGGATCCCCTGATATACACCGTAGTAGGCTGTTAAGACTAACGCTTTACTTTCTGAAATGTAGACCCTGAAGATCGGTAGCAGTACGCCGTAGGGCGCGACGACCTCGGCGCGCCGGTGTAGGAACTACCAAATGCGTACAAGCTCGTTTGTCTGTACCGCCTGCCGCTTCGCGGACGGCACGCCGAGTCGTCGTGCCCTACGACCGTGGAACGCATCCTCACCGTAGGGCGCGACGACCTCGGCGCGCCGGTGCAGGAACTACCGGCTGCGTACAAACCTACAGCCGCAGATTGCCACAGCCAGTGTGCGCACTGGCTTCGCAATGACAAATAGGGTAGCCCTCCCGTGTCATTGCGAGGGCGCTTGCGCCCGTGGTAGCGCAGCCGTTCGCGACGAAGGAGCGTTACGGATGCGGCATACCCCCTGCGGGTGCAATCTTGTGCAGGAACTACCGACTGCGTACAAATCTGTTCCTCTGTACGGTCTGCCGCTTACGCGGACGGCTGGGACATGTTCCCGACCTACAGGGACGTTGTGTTTATTGCGGCAGCGATTGACAAACATCCCTATATGTATTAGAATGTTAATACACCAATAAAGGAGGAAGCGAGCATGCTTCAAATTAAAAACCTGACAAAGCGCTATGGCGAAAAGTGCGCGGTCGAGCATTTGAACCTGCACATCCGTCCGGGCGAGCTGTGCGCGTTCATCGGGCACAACGGCGCGGGCAAGACGACCACGCTCAAAGCGTGCTGCGGTATCTTGGACTTCGACGAGGGCGAGATCCTCATTGACGGTCACAGCATCCGCACCGAACCGCTTGTTTGCAAGCAGATGATGGCATACATTCCCGACAATCCCGATTTGTACGAATTTCTGACCGGCATCGCCTATCTGAATTTCGTCTGCGATGTCTACAAGGTGGGCGCGGCGGAGCGAAAGGAGAAGATTGAACATTTTTCCGCGCTTTTGGAGCTGGGCGACGCGCTGTATCAGCCTGTTTCGAGCTACAGCCACGGCATGAAGCAGAAGCTCGCCATCATCGCGGCGCTGGCGCACAGCCCGAAGCTCATCCTGCTGGACGAGCCGTTCGTCGGACTCGACCCGAAGGCAAGCCACCAGCTCAAGGAGGTCATGCACGAGCATTGCGCCTCCGGCGGCGCGATCTTCTTTTCGACCCATGTTTTGGAGGTTGCGGAGAAGCTCTGTGACCGTGTGGCGATCATCAAGGGCGGCAGGTTAGTGACCGCCGGTTCGATGGAGGAGGTTCGCGGAAACGCCTCGCTCGAGGAGGTTTTCTTGGAATTGGAGGACGGCAATGCTGAGTAAACTGATCCGTCTGCGCCTGAAGGGGATGCTCAGCCGCAGCGCGGGCGGCGGCAAAAACGGCAAACGCAAGGGCGGCAAGGGTATGATGATTCTCTTCTTAATCGTCATGCTGTATTGCATCGTCGTCTTTGCCGGGCTGTTCTATATGATGTTCCGCGCAATGGCACAGGCGCTTTGCGGAACGCCTTATGACTGGTATTATTTTGCGATGATCGGTCTGTTTTCCTTTGCGCTGTCCTTCTTCTTTACCGCGTTTACCGCGAAAAGCGAGCTGTTTGAGGCGAAGGACAACGAACTTCTGCTTTCCATGCCGATTAAGCCGCGCCTGATTTTAATGAGCCGCATAGCGACGCTCCTGCTGATGGAGTACCTGTTCGCCCTGCTTGTGCTGATTCCGGCAGGCTTTGCATGGTTCATGACCGCCGGTGTGCAGGCGGCGCAGCTTGCGCTTTATATTGTCTGCTCTTTGCTGCTTCCGCTGCTCAGCGCGGCGATTGCCTGCCTGTTCGGCTGGCTGCTTGCGCTGCTCCTCTCTCATGTGCGGAATAAGACGTTTATCACGATGTTTTTCTCGCTGGTGTTCATGGGCTGTTATTTCTATTTCTACATGAACGCGCAGAAGTACATCACCATGCTGCTGGAGAACCATGAAACGATTGCCGACGGAATGCGCGGCTGGGGCGTGCTGTTTTGCCTGTTCGGAGAGGGCATTGCCCATGCCGATTTCGGCAAGGTGGCGTTGCTGTGTGTGCTGAGTCTTGCCGTCTTTGCGGGCATGACCCTGCTGCTCGGGCGCGGCTTCTTAAAAACGACCTCCGCCGGTTCTCGTGCGCAGAAAAAGGCAAAAGGCAAGGTCGAGGCAAAGTGTGCATCGATCTCCTCCGCGCTCCTGCGGCGAGAGCTGAAGCGCTTTACCTCCTCTGCGATCTATATGCTCAACTGCGGTTTGGGCTTGATTCTGACGGTGATTGCTGCCGTTGCCCTGCTGATCAAGCAGGCGGATATCCGCGGGCTGCTGCCAATGCTTGACGCCTTCGGTATTTCACAGCGGGATGCCGCCCTCCTTGCGGCGGTCATGCTGTCCTTCCTTGCGTCGATGGATGTGATTACCGCGCCCTCCGTTTCGCTGGAAGGGAAAACGCTCTGGATCCTGCGCTCTATGCCTGTGTCCGCAAAACAGGTCTTGGCGGCAAAGCTGAAGCTGCATGAGCTTTTGTGCGCAATCCCCACCCTGTTTTTGTCGGTCGCCGCCGCCGTCACGCTCCGTGCGGATGCCCTCGGCTGGGCAGCATTGGTGCTGATTCCGCAGCTTTTCGTCCTGCTCTCCGGCGCGTTCGGGCTGATGATGAATCTGCTCCTGCCCAAGCTCGACTGGACGAGCGAAGCGGTCGCCGTCAAACAGAGCGCTTCGGTGCTGGTGACGATGCTCGGGCTGATGGTCTATACGACCTTAGCCTGCGTCGGTCTGTTTATCCTTGTCATAAGCCGACAGCTGCTCTCGGTGCAGCTGTATGTGCTGCTCTTCACCCTCCTCAGCGCCCTCCTGTGCGCCCTGTGCCTGCTTTGGATTCCCGGAAAAGGCGCAAGAAGGTTTGACAGGCTGTAAAAATGGCTAAGGGCTAAGGACTAATGGTGAATGACTGAGGAGCGCTCCGCACGGATTCCGAATATGCGGGCGGATAATATCCGCCCCTACGAGATAACCCGCAACCAACGCCGTAGGGGCGGCTAATAGCCGCCCGGTGCAGGCACCTTGTATTACAGAATGGTGAATCGTGAATAATGAACAGTGAATAGTGAATAGGTATCGCTATTTAGGGTTCCTTGCATAATAAATAGTCCCTGCCTTGGGTGTTTGCCCAAAGCAGGGTTTTTCGTCGAATTCGAAACTTTTCACATGAGATTGCCGTGTCGCTATGCTCCGCGCAATGACAGATCGGAGGCTTTTTTAATAGCCTCTACATTCAAAATCCGCGGGGAGCGCTCCTCCGTTATTCACTATTCACCGAAGCCCAGCCCTTCTGCGCTCCGATCAGATCTCCATAATCACCGGCAGGATCATCGGGTTGCGCTTGGTGTTCTTGAACAGGAATTGGCTCAGGTCGTTCTTGATGGTGCTCTTGATTGTTGCCCAGTCGGAAATGTTGCGGCTGCGGCAGACGTCGAGGGAGTGCATGGCGATCATCTTCATCGCCTCCATCAAATCCTCGTTGTCCTTCATATAGACAAAGCCGCGGGTGATGATATCGGGGCCGGACAGCACCGAGCCGTCCTCGCTGGAGAGGTTGACGCATACGACAATCATGCCGTCCTGCGCCAAATGCTTGCGGTCGCGCAGCACAACGCTGCCGACGTCGCCGACGCCCGTGCCGTCCACCAAGATCTTGCCCGCAGGAACAACGGCACCGAGCTTGCAGGTCTTGGGCGTACACTCGATCACCTGACCGATGTCGGAGATCAAAATATTTTTGGGCGGCATTCCCATTTGACGGGCAAGCGCGGCGTGCTTTTGCAGGTGGCGCTGCTCGCCGTGGATGGGGATGAAGAAGCGGGGCTTGGTCAGCGCGTGGATGATCTTCAGCTCCTCGCAGCAGGCGTGACCGGAGACGTGCAGTCCCTCCAGCTTGTCATAAATAACCTCCGCACCCTTGCGATACAGCTCGTTGATGATGCGCGAGACCGCCTTTTCGTTGCCGGGAATGGCGGAGGCGGAGATAATGACCTTATCGCCGGGCTGAATCTCGACCTGACGGTGCGAGGAGAACGCCATGCGGTAGAGCGCGGACATATTCTCTCCCTGCGAGCCGGTCGAGACAATGACGATTTTATCCTTCGGGAGCGATTTGATCTGGTTGATATCGACGAGTGTTCCATCGGGGATATTCAGATAGCCAAGCTCCGTGGCGACCTTCAGAATGTTTTCCATGCTCCTGCCTGTTACGGCGACCTTCCTGCCGTTGCGGTGCGCAATGGAGAGAACCGCCTGAATGCGGTGCATATTCGAGGCAAAGGTCGTCACGATAATGCGGTTTTTGCAGCCCTTAAAGTGGCGGTCAAGCCCCTCGGCGACGGTCGTCTCCGAAGGCGTGTAGCCCTGCCGCTCGACATTGGTCGAGTCCATCAGAAGGGCATAGACGCCCTCCTTGCCGAGTGTCCCGAAGCGTCCGAGATCGGTCATGCCGTCCTCGGCGGTGGGGTCGATCTTGAAGTCGCCCGTCATAATGACCGTCCCGACGGGCGTTTTAATGGCGAAGGCGACCGCGTCGGCAATGGAGTGGTTGACATGGATGAATTCGATGGTGAAGCAGCCTGCCTTGACGACATCGCCGGGCTTGTGCGTAACGAGCTGCGTGCGCGAAACGAGATTATGCTCCTCTAACTTCAGCTTGATCAGACCCAAGGTGAGCGGCGTCGCGTGGACGGGCGCGTTCACTGCCTGTAAGATGTAGGGTAGCGCGCCGATATGGTCCTCGTGCCCGTGGGTGATAAAGTAGCCGCGCAGCTTCTTCTGATTTTTGGCAAGATAGGTTACGTCGGGAATGACGAGATCGACGCCGTACATATCGTCCTCTGGAAATCCGAGTCCGCAGTCGACCACGATCATATCCTTCCCATACTCCAAGACGGTCATGTTCTTGCCGATCTCATTCAGACCGCCTAAAGAGATGATTTTCAGTTTTTCTGCCAATGTATGACAACTCCTTTTGCAGTTAAAAATATGTAGTAACAATTATATATTTCGATATGATTCCGAAAAATGCGCATAATCTCCCTATTATGTCATTGCGAGGAGCGCAGCGACGTGGCAATCTCTGCACGGACTAAGGGCTAAGGACTAAGGGTGAATGACTGAGGAGCGCTCCGCGCGGATTAAAAATGCGGGTGGCTATCAGCCGCCGGGTGCAGGAACTACCACTTCGCACAAGCTTCCCTCCCCATGTCATTGTCATGAAACTCCTTGTAGGGCGGGGACATGTCATAAGCCGCGTGCAGGAACTACCAAGTACGGACAAACTTGTTCATGCCTACTGTCTGCCGCTTCGCGGTCGGCTGGGACATGTCCCAGCCCTACAGCCGTTAATCGCACCCTCGCCGTAGGGCGCGACGACTCGGCGCGCCGATGCAGGAGCTGCCGACTGCGTACAAACTCCCTTCCCATGTCATTGCGAGGCGCAACGCGCCGTGGCAATCTTGGATAGGAACTACGGAATGTGTACAAACCTACAGCCGGAGATTGCCGCACCCAGTGTGCGCACTGGGTTCGCAATGACAAATTAGGATTGCCTCTCCATGTCATTGCGAGGAGCGCAGCGACGTGGCAATCCAGGGCAGGAACTGCCGACTGCGTACAAACTCGTTCATATCTACCGTCTGCCGCTTCGCGGACGGCTTATGGCATGTCCCCGCCTTACAGCGGGCTTCCCGTTGACATGATAAAACCGGCAGAAGGTCGGACTGCTTTTTTGAAACGCACAATCTCTTACTTTATAGTATAGCACAAAACCGTTTCAAAGTATACATTTTTTTCAATTCGAAGAAAATAGCGGAAAAAGAGTGGAAAAACGCCGGAATCTCTGTTATAATAAATAAATCTATATGAATCCCTATGCAAGGGGGGTCGAACTCTATGAATAAAACCCTGCGCCGTTTGACGCAGCCGAGCATGGCGGCGTATTTCATTGTCATGGCGTTGTTCTGCGTTGCCGCGCTCATTCTGCGCCAATACTATCTTGCCCTTGGTGAGACGGTCGCGCTGCTGTTTCTGCTCGCCTGTTACCGTTTTGCCGTCCGGCGGCGACGCCGTGCGCTGACGGAGTATGTGCAGACAAGCAACGAAATGCTGCAGCGCTCCTCCGGCGGTGAGGTTCCGTTCCCCGTCGCCCTTGTGCAGCTCAATGACGATGAGCTTGTGTGGTATAACAAGCGGTTTGCCGAGCTGACACAGGTGCGCGATACCCTATCCGCCCAGACGATCTCCGAGGTCTTACCCGGGCTGACGATGGAATGGCTCACTGCGGGAAAAACGGAATGCCCCGAGGAGCTGCGCTACCGTGACCGCCGCTTCCGCGTAACCGGCTCTCTGCTGCAGAATGCGGAGGATAAGTCCGGCTTGATGCTCGGTATGATCTATTTGCAGGATCTGACGGAGCTGCTGCAGGTGCGGGACGAATACATCCGTTCGCGCCCGATGGTATCCATTGTCTTGGTCGATAACTATGACGAGCTGACGAATAACCTCCCCGACGCGACGATCTCCGCGCTGAACGCCGAGATCAACACCAAGATCAACGAGTGGGCGGATCTTTATGCCGGACTGCTGCGAAAGCTGGAACGAAACCGCTTCCTGCTCCTGTTCGAGGCGAAATACCTTGCCGGTATGGCGGAGGCGAAATTCTCCTTACTCGAAACCATGCGCACGGTGACCAATCCTGCGGGTATCGCGGCGACGGTGTCCATCGGCATCGGCAAGGACGGCGTGGATTTCCGTGAGGACTATGATTTTGCCGCACTCTCCATTGAGATGGCACTTTCCAGAGGCGGCGACCAAGCCGTAATCAAGGATCGCTACGATTTCACCTTCTTCGGCGGCAGAAACAAGACCACCGAACGCCGCACAAAGGTCAAATCCCGTGTGATGGCATCCAGCCTGTCCGAGCTGATCGCCCAGTCGAGCCGCGTGTTCATCATGGGTCACAAAATGGCAGATCTGGACGCGGTCGGCGCGGCGGCGGGTCTGTGCTGCCTGTGCCGTAAGAAGGGAAAGAAGGTCAGCGTTGTCATTGACCTTGAGGCAAACGCCGCAGAGGCGCTTCTCGCACTCCTGCGTGGGATGCCGGAATATGCCGACTGCTTCCTTTCGGGGCAGGAGGCGCTTTTGGCGGCGGACAGCAAGAGCCTCCTGATCGTGGTCGATACCAACCGGCCGGATCAGGTCGAATGCAAGCCGCTGCTGGAGTCCATTCGCCGGGTGGTTGTGATTGACCATCATCGCCGTGCTGCGGATTATATCGAGCAGCCTGTTTTGAATCTGCATGAGCCGTTTGCCTCCTCCGCGTCGGAGCTGGTCACGGAGCTGCTGCAATACTCGGTGGAAGCGTCGGATATTCCGGCAAATGAGGCGGCGGCGCTGCTCGCGGGTATTGTGCTTGATACGAAGAATTTCGGCGTCCGTACCTCCAGCCGCACCTTTGAGGCGGCGGCGTTCCTGCGCAGAATCGGCGCGGACACCGTGGCGGTCAAAAAGCTGTTCCAGAACGATCTGCCCTCGACCGTGGCGCGCTATAGGATCATTCAGAACGCCCGCCTGTATAAGCAAAAAATCGCCATCGCCGCGCTGGATTATACCGCAACGCGGACAATTGCGGCGCAGGCGGCGGATGAGCTGTTGAATATCTCGGGGATTGAGACCTCCTTTGTCCTTTACCCGCAGGATACGCAGACAATCATCTCCGCCCGTTCCATCGGCGAGGCGAACGTGCAGGTTATTTTGGAGCCTCTCGGCGGCGGCGGCAACGCAGCCACGGCAGGCGCACAGGTCAAAAATAAGAACGTTGCGGCGACTCTCGACGAGTTGATCAAGTCCATCGACCGCTTTTTTGAGCAGTAACGCTTGCGCGCGATTGCAGCCGGCGGCAGCCCTGACGCGCTGTGCAGGCACTCCCCTCCCGTGTCATTGCGAGGGCGCTTCGCGCCAGTGGCAATCTCGTGTAGGAAGAACCGAATTTGTACTAACCTGCAACCGGAGATTGCCACGACCAATGTGCGCACCGGTCTCGCAATGACAAATGGGCAGCGCGTGCGTACCGGCTGCACAATGACAGGTCAAGCCACAAACTCACCATTCAACAACCAAGGAGGTCATTCTCATGAAGGTAATTTTACAGCAGGACATCAAGGGTAAGGGAAAGCGCGGTCAGATGATCGAGGTTTCCGACGGCTATGCCCGCAACTACATGCTGCCGCGTAAGCTCGCGGTCGAAGCCACGGCGGACAACGTCAACACCATGCGCATGACCGACAAGGCGCAGCAGGAAAAGCGCCAGCGGGAGCGCGAGGAGGCGTTTGCCGTCGCGACGCGCATGAAGGGCATGACCGTCACCGTCAAGGCAAAGGGCGGCGGCGCAGGGCGTCTGTTCGGCTCGATCACCACGCAGGAGATCGCTGACGCGCTGCAAAAGGAATACGGCATCACACTCGATAAGCGCAAGATCGTCCTTGACGAGCAGATCAAGACCGTCGGCGAATATACCGTCAAGTGCAAGCTCGGCTATGAGATCACCGCCGACCTCAAGCTCCGCATCGAGGAGCTGTAACGGCAGGCGACTCTTAAGAACGCGTAGGGGCGGCTATCAGCCGCCCGGTGCAGGCACCTGCAATTCAGTGAAAAGTGAACAGTGAATAGTGAATAGCGTCGGAGCGCTACGCGCGGATTTCAAACGCGGGCGGCTATCAGCCGCCTCTACGGCGTAAACTGCGAGATTTCTCGTAGTAGCCTGTAACGCTTAAAACTGTAGGTAGCCCGTAGGGCACGACGACTCGGCGTGCCGTCCGCGAAGCGGCAGGCGGTACAGACAAACGAGTTTGTACGCATTTGGTAGTTCCTGCACCGGCGCGCCGAGGTCGTCGCGCCCTACGGCGTACTGCTACCGATCTCAAAGGCTCGTATTTTAGATTAACTGCCTACTACAGAGGCTGATACACAACTTTTAATTGTTACAAACTAGTAGGGGCGGCTATCAGCCGCCCGGTGCAGGCACCTGCATTTCAGTGAATAGTGAACAGCGAAAAAGGAGGGACACACCCAATGGAGGATATTCTCGGACGGCAGGCGCCGCATTCTTTGGAGGCGGAGCAGTCTGTTCTCGGTTCCATGCTCATTGACAGCCGTTGCGTCAACGACGTGATCGGCATGGTGCGCCCCGGTGACTTTTATCTGCAAACCAACCGCGACATCTACGAGACGATCTACGAGATGTTCAGCTATTCGCAGGTCATCGACCCGGTTACGGTGCTCGACAAAATGCGCGAGCGCGGCGTCTACGATGAGCAAAATTCCACAAAATACATCATGCAGCTCATGGAGGTCACGCCGACCGCCGCAAACGTCAAGCAGTACGCGCAGATCGTAAAGGACAAAGCCCTGCTCCGCAGCCTGACCGAGGCGGCATCGAGTATTATCGAGACGGTCTATGACGGTTCGGGCAGCGCGCAGGATATGCTGGAAGCGGCGGAGAAGCAGATCTATGCCCTGCGCCGCGGCAACACGAATGATTCGCTGGAGCATGTCGGCACCATCGTACTGAAGGTATTTGATCGCCTGACGGAGCTTTCCGAAGCCGGCAGCGACATCTCCGGCATCTCGACGGGTCTGCATGATCTCGACAAGGCGCTCAGCGGTCTGAATAAAACCGACCTAATGCTTTTGGCAGGCCGTCCCGGTATGGGCAAGACTTCGTTAGGTTTGAATATCGCGCTGAATGTTGCGAAAAAATATCCCAAGAGAACCGTTGCGTTTTTCTCGCTGGAAATGTCAAAGCAGCAGCTCGTGACGCGCCTGCTTGCCAACGAGAGCTTCATTGATAACAAAAAGCTGACCACGGGCAAGCTCTCCGTGGAGGAGTGGAGTAAGCTCGGCATTGCCTCCTCCGCGATTTCCCAGACGGATCTGCGCGTGGATGACAACCCTTCCATCACCGTCGCGGAGATGAACGCGAAGTGCCGCCGCATTGACGATTTGGCGCTTGTCGTGATTGATTATCTCCAGCTCATGACCTCCTCCGGCGCGAAAAACACCTACGGCGGCGAAAACCGTCAGCAGGTCGTCTCGGATATCTCCCGTTCGCTGAAAATCATGGCGAAGGAACTGAATGTCCCCGTTTTGTGCCTGTCCCAGCTCTCGCGTGCCAATGAGAGCCGTCAGGACAAGCGCCCGATGCTCTCCGACCTGCGTGAATCCGGCGCGATCGAGCAGGACGCGGACGAGGTGCTGTTCATTTACCGCGAGGACTATTATAATAAAGAAACGGAAAAGCAGAATATTGCCGAATGCATCATTGCAAAAAACCGTCACGGAGAAACCGGCACGGTCGAGCTGCAATGGCTGCCGCAGTTTACCACCTTTGCAGACCGGGAGTGGCGCCACAATGAAGGCTGAGGTCGCCGCTTGGTGCGAAAAGGAAGCCCTGTTTTCGCGAGGGGACAACGTCCTGTGCGCGGTCTCCGGCGGCGCGGACTCCATGGCAATGCTGTGGTGCCTGTATGCGCTGCGCGAGGAGCTGTGCATTACCGTTGCTGCCGCCCACTTCAATCATCATCTGCGCGGCGCGGAGGCCGACCGGGACGAGGCATTTGTAAAAGCCTTTTGTCAGGCACACAACATCCCCCTGACGGTCGGCGGCGCGGAGGTGGCGCAGTATGCCGCGGAACACGCCATGGGCATTGAGGAAGCCGCGCGCGAGTGCCGCTATGCCTTTTTGCAGGGCTGTGCCTGCGATAAGCTCGCCACGGCGCACACGGCGGACGACAACGCCGAGACGGTTTTGCTGCACCTCATGCGCGGCAGCGGGCTGCGCGGACTGTGCGGCATTCCGCCGAAGCGCGGCAAGCTGGTGCGTCCGCTTCTGTCCGTCACGCGCGGACAGATCGTGGCGTTTTTGCAGGCGGAAGGCATCTCGTGGGTCGAGGATTCGACCAACGGCGAGGAGACTTGTTTGCGCAATCGCCTGCGCCACGGCGTTATGCCCTCGTTACATGCCATGATGCCGCGCCTTTCCGAACGGCTGACCGCGCAGTCGCAGCTCCTGCGGCAGGAGGATCAGTATCTGGATGAGCTTGCTTCGGCACTTTTGCGGGAGGAAAACGGCGTCTATGCTTGTGCGCCCCTGCGTGCCGCGCCGGAGGTCCTGCAGCGGCGCGCGCTTCGCCTGATGACGCGCGGCGTGCTTGCGCAGGATGTCTCCTTTGCGCATATTGCGGCGCTGCAAGGCATTTTGGCTTCTCCGAATCCCTCCGTCCAAAGCGCACTGCCCCACGGCTATATCGCCCGCCGCCGCTATGACGGCATCGAGATCGTGCGGGAGACGGCGGCAACCCTTCCCGAAACCGCGCTGCAAATTCCCGGTGAGACCGTTTTTTCCGATCTCGGAATAAAAATTACCTGCGAGATTACGGAAAATTTCAAAAAAAGTATAAATTCCCCGTTCCGTTTTGCAGTAAAATATGATATGATAACGCAAAGTATCCTTTGGATACGACCAAGAAGAAGCGGAGATCAAATGTCCGTGGACGGCGTACACTGCAAAACCCTGAAAAAGCTTTTCATCGAGCGCCGCATTCCCCGCGCGGAGCGGGAACGTACCGCGGTGCTGACCGACGGCGAACGGGTGCTTGCGGTGGCAGGCATCGGCATGGATCCACGTTTTCTTCCTGCGGAGGGCGAGCCTGCCGCGATCATTCAAATCAGTTTTTCATAGAAAAAGAAAAGAGGAGATGTACTATGCTTCAAGACATCGAGCGCGTTCTGATTTCCGAAAAACAGCTTCAGGAGCGGATTGCCGAGCTGGGAAAGCAGCTTGCTGCCGACTACGCCGATAAGGAGCCGATTTTCGTCGGCGTGCTGAAGGGCGTTGTCAATTTCTTTACGGACATGGTGCGGGCGACGCAGATTCGCTGCCAGTATGACTTTATGGCAGTTTCATCCTACGGCTCCGGCACCTCCACCAGCGGCAATGTCCGTCTGCTCAAGGATATCTCCACGGATATCCACGGTCGCCATGTCATCATCTTAGAAGATATTTTGGACAGCGGTCTGACGCTGAATTTCGTCAAGGAGCGTCTGCTCTCCATGGAGCCGGCGTCTTTGAAGATCTGCACGCTGCTCGATAAACCGGAGCGCCGCCGCGTTGATGTTTACGCGGATTATGTCGGCTTCACCATCCCGAACGAATTTGTCGTCGGCTATGGGCTGGACTACAAGGAGTTCTATCGTAATCTCCCCTTCGTGGGCGTGCTGAAGCCGGAGGTTTATTCCAAGTAAAGGAGTCACGCTTTGAACAATCCTTCCAAACGATTTAATTTTCTGATTTTCCTGCTGGTGATGATCGCGGCGATGATGCTCCTTTCCGGTTTGCTCAGCGGCGAAAGCTACAAGAAGATCGGCTACTCCGAAATGCGTACGCTGTTCCTCGAAGAGAAGGTCGAGTCCTTTGAGTGGGAGGACGGCATGCTGACGCTCAAGCTCAACGCGCCAGACGCGGAGGGAAATACCGTCGTGCAGCACGAGCTTGCCTCGGTGGATATCTTCGTCGACGATTTGAGCGGCGTATATGAACGGCAGGCAAAAGAGGGCATCATCAAGAGCTATAACTTTGTCCCCGTGAAGGAGACGCCGTGGTATCTGCAGATGCTGCCCTACCTGCTTGTCTCCGTGGTTCTGCTTGTCGTGGTTTATTTCCTGATGATGCGGGCGAACGGTGCGGGCGGCGGCGCGATGAAGTTCGGCAAAGCGAACATACGTGTCGGCAGCGGAGAGAAGAAGGTCACCTTTGCCGATGTCGCGGGCGCGGACGAGGAAAAGGCGGAGTTAGAGGAGATCGTCGATTTTCTCCGCAATCCGCAGAAGTACCGTGCCATCGGTGCCAAGATCCCCAAAGGCGTGCTGCTCGTCGGGCCTCCGGGAACCGGCAAGACCTTGATTGCCAAGGCAGTGGCGGGCGAGGCGAATGTGCAATTCCTGTCGATCTCCGGCTCGGACTTTGTCGAGCTGTATGTCGGTGTCGGCGCAAGCCGCGTGCGCGATCTGTTTGAGCAGGCGAAGAAGGGCGCGCCCTCCATCGTCTTTATCGACGAGATCGACGCCGTCGGACGCCGCAGAGGCGCGGGTCTCGGCGGCGGACATGACGAGCGCGAGCAGACGCTCAACCAGCTTCTTGTAGAGATGGACGGCTTCGGCAGCAACGAAGGCGTCATTGTCATGGCGGCGACGAACCGGCAGGATATTCTTGATCCCGCGCTGCTGCGTCCGGGCCGCTTTGACCGTCAGATCTATGTCAACGCGCCCGATATCAAGGGACGCGAGGAGATTCTGCGCGTCCACGCGAAGGATAAGCAGCTTGCCGAGGATGTTGATCTCAAGGTCATCGCCCGCGCGACAAGCGGCTTTACGGGCGCGGATCTGGCAAACCTGCTCAATGAGGCGGCGCTTGCCTCTGCGCGGCAGGGCTGCCCCGTGATCACGATGCAGACCATAGAGGAGTCTATCCTGAAGGTCATTGCAGGCCCCGAGAAAAAGAGCCGTGTCCGCCTGCAGCAGGAGCTGAAAACGACGGCTTACCACGAGGCGGGTCACGCCATTGCCATGTACTTCCTGCCCACGCAGGATCCCGTGCATCAAATCACCATTATCCCGCGCGGCAAAACGTTGGGCATGACCATCAGCCTGCCTGACCATGACCGCAGCAATATGACCCGCAACCAGATGCGCGAGGAGATCGTTGCCCTGCTCGGCGGCAGAGTCGCGGAGCAGATTGTCTTCGACGATATCTCCACCGGCGCTTCGAACGACCTGCAGCGGGCAACCCGTTTGGCGCATGACATGATCGCCAAATACGGCATGAGCGACGCCATCGGCGCAGTTTCGTATGACAACGGCGATGAGATCTTTGTCGGCAGAGATTACGAGCGCACCAAGTCCTATTCCGAGCAGACCGCCGGCGCGATCGACGCGGAAATGAAGAAGGTCGTCGATGCCGCCTACGCGCGCTGTGAGCAGATTTTGCAGGAGAACGCCGAAAAGCTGAAAGCAGTCGCGGAATTCCTGCTGGCGCATGAAACCATGAGCCGCAAGCAATTCGAAGCCTGCATGAAGGGCGACGTGATCCCCGAAACGGCAGAGAGCTTCTTCGAAGCCGCGCAGGATAATCAGCCTCCGCAATAAAACAGCGCAAATGCGCATTGGCGGAAAGAAGCACCGCTGTATCAATGATCGTGATTCGAATGAAATGCCGCCCAACAAACCGGCGGCATTTCATCCGATCCCCCAAAGCAAAAATACGATAAATAGTTCGGATTTTACCGAAATAATACAAAACACAGCCATTTGCCCCCGTAGCTCAGTTGGATAGAGCATTCGCCTCCTAAGTTTTCGGTTCACCAAACGCTTACTGCCCAAAAAGTGCATTAGAGACAACGAGCGTTGGCGGATCATACGCAACATTTTGGAAAGGTGCTGCGCGGCAAATCAGCACCATATCCTCCGATCCTCTAAAACAGGAAAAACGTAAAAAAGTTCGGATTTTACCGAAATTAAAACAAAACACAGCGATTTGCCCCCTTAGTTTAATGGATAGAATAAGCCTCTCCTAAGAGTTTGTTCCACCTCTCGCCTTTCGCAAAAAGGCGGGAGGTGCGTAGAATAAAAATAACCGAATATTGCTAAATGTCTCTGTACCTCAGCAGGATAGAGGGTCCGCCTCCTAAGAGTTTGTTCCACCTCTCGCCTTTCGCAAAAAGGCGGGAGGTGCGTAGAATAAAAATAACCGAATATTGCTAAATGTCTCTGTACCTCAGCAGGATAGAGGGTCCGCCTCCTAAGAATATGTTATAACGACCGCCTTTTGAAGAAAAGTGATTGACAATGAGTTAATCTAAGCCTAAAATTGAATAGATTTTAAAGATGTTTCCGTAGCTCAGCTGGATAGAGCGACCGCCT
>JBJDYD010000013.1:0-17841 GCA_051867015.1 Faecousia sp.
GAGATTGCCACGACCGCTGCGCAGCCGTTCGCGACGAAGGAGCGTTACGGATGCGGCGTACCCCTTGCGGGTAGTGTGCGCACCGGTCTCGCAATGACAAAAAGGGCAGCCTTTCCGTGTCATTGCGAGGAGCGCAGCGACGCGGCAATCTTGTGTAGGCATTTTGGGATGCGTAAAAGCTACAGCCTGAGATTGCCACGACCGCTGCGCGCACCGGTCTCGCAATGACAAAAAAGGGCAGGCTTTCTGTGTCATTGCGAGGAGCGCAGCGACGCGGCAATCTTGTGCAGGCATTATGGGATGCGTACAAAGCTACAGCCTGAGATTGCCACGACCAGTGTGCGCACTGGTCTCGCAATGACAAATCAGGGTAGCCTTCCTGTGTCATTGCGAGGAGCGAAGCGACGCGGCAATCCCTTGCAGGTACTGCCGATTGTGTATAATTTGGTTCTTTGTACTGTCTGCCGCTTCGCGGTCGGTTTGGACATGTCCCCGCCCTACATTCTATAGAAAGAAAACCATCGCCTCTGCAATGGGCTTGCAGGGGCGATGGATTTTTTATTTCAGGGTTTCTTCCAGTGCCTTGATTGCTGCGGCGACGGTGCCTTCTGCGCAGGAAACCGTGGGCTTGCAGAAGGGGAGGAGGCGCAGGGCGGGATCGCAGTCCGTGGGGACATAGGCAATATCCGCCTCACGGAGCATGGCAAGATCGTTCATCGCGTCGCCGACGCAAACAAGGGTCTTTCCGCCGAGGGAATTTGCCAATGCGCGCGCCGCCGTTCCCTTATTGCAGGTGTTCGCGCCGATCTCGATGACCCGCGGCATGGAGCGCGTGACATAGCATTTCTCGCGGCAGAAGCGGTCAAGATATTCCATCAGCAGGCGGAATTTTTCCAGCTTCTCGGGCGGTACCTCGTCGTAGCTCTCGATGACGCGATCCTGCGCGGCGCAGACCACGATCTTCATCCACGGGAAGGGCGGATCCTCTTCCACATGGATCGGCTTCACCCCGCTTGCGGCGAGGAAACGGTCACGCGTTGTATCTGTGCCGTAGATGTAATGCTTGTCGAGGCACTGCACCTCTACGCTCAGCGAATTGTCATACGCCCGCGCGGCGGCGATGATCTTGGGCGCGAATTCCTCGTCCAGCGGTTCAAAATGCGTAAGTGTTTCGGCCGCATAGTCGTACAGGATTGCGCCGTTGCTGAGAATGCAGGGGGCATTGACGGGCACAAGCGCCGCCTTTTGGCGGAACAGCGGGATGCTTCTGCCGCTGGCTATGGTAAAGGTGCCGCCCTCATCCATGAAATAACGAATCGCGTCGAGATTGGACTGCGGAATTTCATCCTGAGGATTGGTCAGGGTGCGGTCAAAGTCGCTTGCGATCAAAATATTTGAGAATTTTCCCATGAGAGCCTCCGAGATTGTCGTTTTTTGCATAGTATAGCACAAAAGATGAATTTGTCAATTCGTATTTTCCCCAAGAAAAACCACTCTCAACCGCTGATTTTGGTCGAGAGTGGGAAATTGTATGCGCTTTCAAGGAAAAATTGTCTTTGCGGTGGGACATGTCCCCGCCTACGGAAGCATCAGCGCTGCATGGCGGGGACGGCGTCCATGTCGGTGCGGAGGTTCGAGTCGGAGATGAGCTGTCTCGGACAGACCGCCGCGCAGCGTCCGCAGGAGACGCATTTGCTGTAGTCGATGGTCGCGAGATTATGGATCACATGGATGGCGTCATAATCGCACTGCTTTTCGCACAGGTGGCAGCCGACGCAGCCGATGTCGCAGACCTTACGGGTATGCGCGCCCCGCTCGTGGTTGGAGCAGGCAATGACGATATCCGTGTTGTAGGTGACGG
Organism: Faecousia sp.; assembly: GCA_051867015.1. Taxonomy (GTDB): domain Bacteria; phylum Bacillota; class Clostridia; order Oscillospirales; family Oscillospiraceae; genus JAZOXB01. The sequence goes on from JBJDYD010000013.1 coordinate 1,862, forward strand.
GGATGATGACCTTCCGGGGGCAGACCTCGACGCACTGCATACAGCCCGTGCATTTGTCTGCGTCCACGCGGGCGACGCCGCCGACAACATGGATGGCGTCGAATTTACACACGGATTCGCAGGTGCCGAAGCCGAGGCAGCCGTTCGGGCAGGCGGAGGGTCCGTCGCCTGTGACGAACATGGCGGAGCGGCAGTCTGCGATGCCGTCATAGCGCCCCTTGGGAAGATGGTTCTGCCCGCGGCATTTGACCATGGCGACCTTCTTTTCGACTTCGACGCTTTCCACGCCCATGATTTCGGACATTTTCTTTGCCGCCTCCGCGCCGCCCGCGGCACAGAGTCCGATCTCTGCTTTGCCGTCAATGACCGCCTGCGCGTACGCCTGACAGCCTGCAAAGCCGCAGCCGCCGCAGTTCGCCCCGGGCAGCGCGCCGGTCAGCTTGGGCAGGCGCTCGTCTACCTTGACGGCAAAGACCTTGGACGCGACGGCTAAGATGCCGCCGAAGACCGCGCCCAGCACGCCGAGCACGGCGATGGCATAGAGTATTTTTTCCATAGCCGTACCTCCTTAAAAGACCTTAAAGCCCGAGAAGCCCATAAAGGACAGGGCGAGCAGACCCGCCGCGATCAGCGCCAGCGGGAAACCCTTGAACGCCTTCGGACAGTCGCAGTCCTCCAAACGCTCGCGGATGGAGGCGAACAGGACAATCGCCAGCGTGAAGCCTACGCCGCCCGTGATGCCGTAGACGACGGACTCCAAGAAGGTGTAGCCGTTCTGAATGTTCAGCAGCGCCACGCCTAACACGGCGCAGTTGGTGGTGATGAGCGGCAGGTAGATGCCGAGGGCTTGATACAGCGCGGGCATGACCTTTTGCAGGAACATCTCGACAAACTGCACAAGAGCGGCAATGACGAGGATGAATACCACCGTCTGCATATAAGCCAGCTCGAGCGGGACGAGCAGGAACTCGTTGACCGCCCATGTCGCGGCAGAGGCAAGCGCCATGACGAAGATGACGGCAAGCCCCATGCCGAGGGAGGTGTCGAGCTTCTTGGAGACGCCCATGAACGGGCAGATGCCGAGGAATTTGACGAGGATAAAGTTCTCGGCTAAGATCGCGTTGAGCGAGATGGTAAACAGGGTGATGAAAACACTCATTTTGCCGCCTCCTTTGCCGCTTCACGCGCTGCAAGCTTCCGATTGACCCACTGCGTCAGCGCGATCAGACAGCCGAGGGTGAGGAAACCGCCGACGGGCAGGATGATCATCAATGCGGGATACTGCGAAGGGAGAACGCGGATGCCGTCCGCGCCGAACACGCCTTTGCCGAAGGTGCCGCTGCCCAGCAGCTCGCGGATGATGCACATGAGGACGAGCGCCGCCGTGTAGCCGATGCCCTGGGTGAGACCGTCCACCGCCGAGGCGAGGACGCCGTTCTTTGACGCGTAGGACTCCGCTCTGCCCAAGATGATGCAGTTGACGACGATCAACGGGATGAACACGCCGAGGCTGTCCGACAGGGCGGGGAGGAAGGCTTTTAAGAGCAGATCGACCATTGTGACAAAGCCCGCGATGATGACGATATACGCCGCGATGCGGATCTTGTCGGGGATGACCTTGCGCAGGAGCGAGATAACGACATTTGAACAGATGAGGATGATGGTGACGGACAAGCCCATGCCGATGCCGTTAAAGAGGGTGGTTGTGATCGCCATCGTGGAACACATACCGAGGAGCTGACTTAACACGGGGTTATTGGTCAGAAGCCCCTCCTTAAGCTGCTTTTTGAAGTTCATCTGAGCACCTCCTTTACACATTCGAGCGCGAGATTGACGCCCTTGGTCACCGCGCGGGAGGTCACCGTCGCGCCCGTCAGCGCGTCAATTGCTCCGCCGTCCTTCTCGACGGCAAGACTGCCGGTCGCGCCGACAAACTGTGCGCGGAAATCCTCTCTGGTGCAGTTCGCGCCGAGGGACGCGGTTTCACTGTGGGAGATGATGCTGACGCCCGTGACGGCAACACTCGGGTCAACGCCGACCATCATGTCAATTGCGCCGCCGAAGCCGTTAACGCTCACGCGCACGACATAGCCCTTGTCTCCCGCTTGATAGAGTGCGGTTACGCCCTCTGCGTCGGTTTCAAGCGGCTCGTAGCTCTCCGCTTCGAGCACCTCGCGCATGGCGGATTCGGCTTTTTCGTTTTGCAGGGCGGCGATTTTGTCTTCCGTTAAGTAGTTGACCAAGCCTAACAGTCCCGCGACAACGGCGGTAATGAGCAGAAGCGTCAGGGTCAGGCGGAGAATGTACTTTGCGTTTTTCATGCCGCCTCACCGCCCTTCTTCTTTTTCTCCTTCACCGCGCCGAAGCGCTTCGGAACGCCGAGCTTATCAAAGAAGCCGACGCAGCAGTTCATAATGAGAATTGCGTAGCTCACGCCCTCGACATAGGAGCCGAAGTAGCGGAACAGGATTGTCAGCACGCCGCAGCCGACACCGAAGGCAATTTGACCGCCGTGGGTGACGGGGGAGGTGGTGTAGTCCGTTGCCATAAAGATCGCGCCGAGCATCAGACCGCCCGAGAGAAGTTGGCAGAGCATCCAGTCAAGACGGTCACAGCCGCCCAGCGGGAAGAGAACCGCAAGCACCGCCACCGTGCCGAGGTAGGCAAGCGGGATGCGCAGGGTGATGACCTTCCGCGCGACAAGGTAGATGCCGCCCAGCAGCAGGGCAAGCGCCGAGACTTCGCCCAGCGAGCCGCCGATTTTACCGAAAAAGAGATCAAGCAGGCTCTCCGCCGGCAGCGCGCCCGCGTGCAGCGCCTCCATCGGAGTGGCGGAGGTCAAGCCGTCCAAAGCGGCGCGGGTCGGGTTGGAAAACGCGCCGATGTTGGTAGCCGGCATGACCCAATTGCCCGACATCAGGGAGGGCCAGCTGAACAGGAAGGCGCGGGCGGCGAGGGCGGGGTTGACGATATTCAGACCGATGCCGCCGAACAGCTGTTTTACCAGCACAATGGCGAAGAAGTCCGCGATCAGAATCGTCCAGAAGGGTAGGGTCACGGGGCAGACAAAGGCGATCAGCATACCCGTGACCACCGCCGACCAGTCCGAGACGGTGCTGTCCTTCTTCATCACGCGGCGATAGCCCCATTCGAAGAACACGCAGCCCACGACGGAGACGAGGGTCAGCGTCAGCGGGCGCCAGCCGAAGAAGTAAATCGCGGCGATCAGCGCGGGCAAAAGCGCAATGCAGACATCGCGCATAATGACGGCGGTGGAGTTTTTACTGTGCGCGTGGGGAGAGGAGGAGAGGGTCAGGTTGATGGGTTCGTATTTCATTTTGCCGCCTCCTTTGCCTTTGCGTCCCGAAGCATCTTTTTCGCCGTGCGGAAGCTCTGCACCAAGGGAATGCCCGCAGGACAGCCGTAGGCGCAGCTGCCGCATTCGATGCAGTCCATGACGTTGCCCTTTTCAAGCTTCTCCAAGTCGCCGTTCTTTTGTGCGCGGTGCAGGAAGATGGGCATCAGGTGCATCGGGCAGACATCTACGCACTTGCCGCAGCGGATGCAGTGCGGCTGGGCGACCTCATGATTGTCCTGCGCGGAGAAGCAGGTCAGGGCGTTGTTGCCCTTGATCGTGCCGCAGGCGAGGGTGTGCTGGGCGATGCCCATCATCGGGCCGCCGCAGAGAATTTTATAGGGCTGACAGCAGAAGCCGCCCGCCGCCTCGACCAAGTCGGAATAGAGTGTGCCGATGGGGGCGAGGAAGTTCGACGGTCTTGCAATCGCCCTGCCTGTCACCGTCACGGCGCGGCGGACAAGGGGCATGCCCTCATAGACCGCGTCGTAAATCGCAGCGCAGGTTGCCGCGTTGAACACCGCGCAGCCCACCGCAGCGGGCAGTCCGCCGGGGGGAACGCAGCGCCCCGTAACCGACTGGATGAGCTGCTTTTCTGCCCCCTGCGGGTAGCGCACCCGCAGAGCCAGCAGCTCCACGTCGTCATTTAAGACCCGCTTCATGGCGGCAATCGCCTGCGGCTTGTTGGCTTCAATGCCGACGGCGGTGCGCGCGGGCTTCAGAATTTTTTGGATCACGCGCAGTCCGCCTGCCACGCGCTCCGGCGTCTCGCGCATGAGGCGGTCGTCCGAGGTGATGTACGGCTCGCATTCCGCGCCGTTGACGATCACGGTATCGACCTTGCCCATGCCGGAGGAAATCTTAACGTTTGTAGGGAAGCCTGCGCCGCCCATGCCCGTGATGCCCGCCTCGCGGATGATGGCGGTCAGCTCCTCGGGCGACAGGTCTGCGATGCTCTCCCGCTTTTGTATGGCGGGACAGGGTGTGTCTCTGCCGTCGCTCTCAATCACGACGCACATGCCGTTGGTGCCTGCGGGCGTCGGGCGCATCTCAACTGCCACGACCGTGCCGGAGACGGAGGCGTGGACGGGGACGCAAAGCCCTTGCCCGTCGCCGATCTTCTGCCCGAGAGTCACGCGGTCACCGACCTTGACGAGGGGTGTGCAGGGTTTGCCGATATGCTGCGACATTGCAATGCTGACGAGCTTCGGACGCAGAGGCACGATGGGCGCCTCACAGGACAGCTCCTTGAAGCCCTTCGGATGAACGCCGCCGAAAAAGGAACGAGCCATAGGTGCATCACCTCAATTCATATTCATACAGCTCCACTATATCATATGGCGCTGAAAAAAGCTATGACTTTGGACTGTGATTTTTTAAGATTTTTGTTTTTTTCGAAAAAAAGCGCGCGGATGCTGTAGATGTTGCACAAAAATATGCTCTACCGGGCGTGCTTCTTCTACAAAAGTGACGGTTGCTTTTTTCGGAGAATACGATATAATAGGTTTACAAAGAAATAAACCCGTCGAAACAGCTCGGGAAAGCGGTTATTTTGACCCTCCGAAGGAGTAATGCTCTCAGGAAAACAGACCGAGCCGTGGAGGGACTCTCTGGAGAAGCTCATTTTTGAGTGCCGAAGGTGCAAGGCGCAAGCCGAATCTCTCAGGCAAAAGGACAGAGTTTGATTCCGCGTGAGCGGAGTTGCTGTGTTGGAGTGTAACCGGAGACGGCTGCACTCTTTTTGTTTTGCCTTAGGTCAGTCTCAGCGTGTCATTGCGAGGAGCGCAGCGACGCGGCTGCGCAGCCGTCCGCGACGAAGGAGCGTTACGGATGCGGCGTACCCCTTGCGGGTGCAATCTCGTGCAGGAACGACCGAGTGGGTACAAATCTACAGCCGGAGATTGCCACGACCAGTGTGCGCACTGGTCTCGCAATGACAGATTAGGGTAGCCTCTCCGTGTCATTGCGAGGAGCGCAGCGACGCGGCTGCGCAGCCGTCCGCGACGAAGGAGCGTTACGGATGCGGCGTACCCCTTGCGGGTGCAATCTTGTGCAGGAACTGCCGAGTTTGTACAAAGAAGAAACCATAGATTGCCACGACCAGTGTGCGCACTGGTCTCGCAATGACAAATCAGGGTTGCCTTTTCGTGTCATTGCGAGGAGCGCAGCGACGTGGCAATCTTGTGGAGGAAGTACCAAGTGGGTACAAAGCTACAGCCTGAGATTGCCACGACCAGTGTGCGCACTGGTCTCGCAATGACAAGTAGGGGAGTGCGTTTTCACTATCGCCATTCGCCATTCACTATTCGCCATTCACTATTCACTACCCGTTATTATAGGAGGAATTGCCATGCGTACCATTTCTGAACTTGCCCCTAATATTGAATATGTATCACGCTTCGATGAGGAAATCGGTGCGCTGATGGGCGATGAGCTGCGCCGTCAGCGGCGGAACATCGAGCTGATCGCCTCGGAGAATATCGCGTCCGCCGCCGTCATCGCCTGCATGGGCACGGTGCTGACCAACAAATACGCCGAGGGTCTGCCCGCAAAGCGCTACTACGGCGGCTGCGAGGTTGTGGACGAGGTTGAGCGCCTTGCCATTGCCCGCGCGAAGCAGCTCTTCGGCGCGGAATTCGTCAATGTCCAGCCCCACAGCGGCGCGCAGGCGAATTTGGCAGTCTATGCCGCGCTTTTGCAGCCGGGCGACACGATCCTCGGCATGAGCCTTGCAAACGGCGGTCATCTGACCCACGGCGCGCCCGCCAACCAGTCGGGCAAGGTCTATAACGCGATCTCCTACGGCGTCGATCCGCAGACAGGCAGGATTGATTATGACGAGGTTGCGCGTCTGGCAGAGCAGCACAAGCCGAAGCTGATCGTCGCGGGCGCGTCCGCCTATCCGCGCGCGATTGATTTCCGAAAATTCGCGGAGATCGCCCATGCCAACGGCGCGCTTCTGATGGTTGATATGGCGCACATTGCGGGTTTGGTCGCCGGCGGTGCGCATATGAGCCCCGTGCCCTATGCCGACATCGTGACCACCACCACCCACAAGACCCTCCGCGGTCCGCGCGGCGGCATCATCATGGGCAAGGAGGAGTTCGCGAAGAAGATCAACTCCGCCGTCTTCCCCGGCACGCAGGGGGGACCCCTGATGCATGTGATCGCGGCGAAGGCGATTTGCTTCCGTGAGGCGATGCAGCCGGAGTTCTCTGACTACGCCCATCAGATCGTGAAAAACGCACAAGCGCTGGCGGCGGCGCTGCTCGAAAAGGGCTTTGATCTCGTCTCGGGCGGCACGGACAATCACCTCATGCTTGCCGATCTGCGCCCCCTGCACATCACGGGCAAGGAGCTGCAGCGGCGTTTGGACGAGAATTACATCACCGTCAACAAAAACGCCATCCCGAACGACCCCGAAAAGCCCTTTGTCACGAGCGGCGTGCGCATCGGCACCCCGGCGGCGACCACCAGAGGCATGAAGGAGGAGGATATGCGCGTGATCGCCGAGTGCATCTACGACACCGCCGCAGACTTTGAAGGTACGCAGGAGAAGGTGCGCGCCGCCGTGGGCGAACTGACCAAGAAGTATCCGCTGTACGAATAAAGGCGATTACGTTAAAATTTCCATTGCAAGCAGGCAAAGTTCGTGATATGATGGGTGCATCAAACTTGCAAAAGGAGAATTCCAGTGAAAAAAACAAAAAGATATCTTGCGCTGCTGTTGACGGCGGTTCTGCTGCTGACTGCGCTTGCAGGCTGCGGGAAGGAGCAGCCGGACGAACCGGAAACTTCGGCTGCGACGGAGGCAACGGAGACGACAGGGGCGACGGAGGCGACAGAGGCGACAGAGACAACAACAGAGCCTGACGCGCTGACGGAGGCTGCGGGCTACGGCAACAACACCGTCGCGGCACTCTCAAATTATGCGGTTTCGGCTGCTGCGCCGAGTGACGAAATCATGTCCGCAATCGTCGCCGTGGATGCCGAAAATCATCCGCTGATGACGAACGCCGCTTTGCAGATCTGCTACTGGATCGAATTCTACGGCTTTATGAGCAACTACGGCGAGTATGCCTATCTCCTCGGACTGGACTACTCCACGCCGCTGGCGGAGCAGAATTGCAGCGAGGATTGCACATGGGAGCAGTATTTCTTAGAGGCTGCGGCGCAGCATTTCTGCCAGAACTACGCGCTGGCACAGGCTGCCTATGCCGAGGGCTATACGCTCCCCGAAGAGGATGTGGCAACCATTGACGACATTGCCGATCCCAACGGAGACTTTGCCGCAGAGGCGACCGAGGCGGGCTACGACAGCCCAGAGGCGTACATTATGGCCAACTTCGGCGACGGCACCGGTGTTGCGGACTATCAGGATTATCTGCGGATGTACTATGCGGCGGTGGATTACTACGTCCAGCTCTGCGACAGCATTGAGAACGGTCTGACCGACGCTGAGGTGGAGGCATATTATGACGAGAACGCGGCGACCTATGAGGAAAGCCGTGTGTTCAAGCAGAACAATGTCACCGTGCGGCATATTCTGATCGCGCCCGAGGGAGACAAGGACGAGACGCTGAACGACTGGACCGAGGAGCAGTGGGCGGAAGCGGAGACCAAGGCGGCTGAAATTTACACGCTTTGGCAGGAGGATCCCACCGAGGAGAGCTTCGCCGCCCTCGCGACGGATTACACAGACGACCCCGGCTCTGCGGAAAACGGCGGTCTGTATGAGGATTTTGCCACCGATGCAATGGTTGAGGCGTTCAGCGACTGGTGCTTTGACCCCGAGCGCGCGCCGGGCGACTCCGGCATCGTCAAGACGTCCTATGGTTATCATATCATGTATTTCGTCGAGCAGACCGAGACCCGCGCATGGTTCGACACCGCGAAGACGGATATGACGAATGGACGCGTTGAGGAGCGCATAGAGGAGCTGTGCGAAACCTATCCCGTCCTGTTTGACTATACGCTCGTGCGTGTGTTCGACATGGTGAGCAAAATGGCGGCAGAGGAGACCCCGCAGGGCTGATCGGATGAGAATTCTATAAAGACAATCAATTCCCCTCAAAGGATGTGCGTCCTTTGAGGGGATGGTGTTTTTTAAGTGAATAGTGAAGAGAGAATAGTGAATAGTGTCGGTGCGCTCCGCGCGGATTTTAAAATGTAGTGTCGGGACATGTCCCCACCGCGTGCAGGAACTACCGATTGCGTACAGACCTACAGCATGAGATTGCCACGACCGGTGTGCGCACCGGTCTCGCAATGACAAAGTGGGGTAGCCTCTCCGTGTCATTGCGAGGAGCGAAGCGACGTGGTAGCGCAGCCGTTCGCGAGGGACGAGCGCTACGGATGCGGCATACCCCTTGCGGGTGCAATCTCGTGCAGGAACTATCGGGTGCGTACTAACCTGTTCGTTTGTACCGTCTGCCGCTCGCACGGACGGCGGGGACATGTCCTAAGTCTTTCAGGGGATTATTCCGTGACTTGGTTGATTACGCCGAGGAAGAGGAAGGTTTGGGTTTCGTTGTCGTAGATGCCCATGACGAACGGGCGGTTGAGGAAGACGGACTTTGTCATCTCTATGGCGCATTCCTTCATGATCACAGCGGTTGCGGCGGATGCCTTGGTGCCGTTTTCGTCTACCTCGAGGTAGGTCTTTTGCAGCACGGTGTCGATGCAGAGCTCATTGTCCGCAATGCCGGAGAAATCCGCGCCTGCGCCGAAGGCGAGAGGCATTCCCATTGCGCACAGCGGCTCGTTCAGCTCCCTTGTCGTCTCGGTTTTCAGCTTCGGCATGGCGACCTTCACGCTCTCCGAGGAGGCGTTTGCGATGGTGCCCAGCAGCTTTTCACCCGTCAGGGAGGCGAAATATTCCTCCATTGTCACGTCCTCGTTCGGCAGCAATGCAAGATAGCTGTAGCGCCCGCCTTCATACGGCTTCAAAAAGCCGGTTGCCATGCCGTCGTCGAGATAGGTGCTCTCCTCGCTGTGCAGGTAGGACGCGGGCTGCACTGTGCCGTCTGCCGCGTTGAATTCGCCGTCGGTCGCGTTGTCCTCGGCGTATTTCTCCTGCCACTGCGCGTCGAAGGTCAGCGCGTTGATGAGGACGAGCACGATCTCCGGCGACATATTGTCCAGCATTGAGGGGATGCGTCCGGCGGTATGCGCGCTGACCCATGCGTTGATTTCCTTGACAGTCTGCTCGTCGAAGGGACTGCGGTAGGCATCCGCGCCGTAATAGTCGGCATTCGCCTGCAAAAAGGCGTCCTTTACCACAAGATCGGGCGTATCGCGGAACCACATCGCGTTGGCGCTGACAACCTCACTGCCCATGTCGCAGCCGTGGAGATATTCGTTCAATGTGCCGATGGGCAGCCCGAGCACGGCTTCCATCTGCGCAAGCGTCTCGCCCTGCGCGCCGTTGGCGGTCATGGCAAGGGCGACCATTGCGGAATAGGGGGACAAAACGCAGTTATCCGTCCCGTCCGCGCTGCCTTGCAGAAGTCCGACGGCAAAACTCGCCGCAGCTTCGGAAAACGCGGCGTCAGCTTTGCGCGTTTCGGTGTTTTTTGCCTGTACGCTCGCCATCAAATTAACAGCCTGTATGTCGGACGCGTACTTTTCGGTATCCCCCGCCTGCACGGATGCCGCCGGATCGGCAGTCTGCCCGTTGGGGATCTCCGCACGGCAGCCGCACATAGGCAGCAAAAGCGCAAAGCTGAGCAGCAGGCAGAGCTTCTTGGTGAAGTGTTTCATGAGGGAAGTCTCCTTTCGTTTTCCTTTGCTTCTTTGACGGAGCGGCTTCCAAAATGTTCCGAATTTTTTTGAAGGAGCCTGCAATGGTGCATCAGAAATGCCGCAGGCTGCAAAATATGTGTCAAGGAACCCGTCCCCTTGACACTTTTTGAAGTCATGAAAAAACGGCAGCCTCCGAAGAAGCTGCCGTGATGATTATGAATGGATTAAGCCAAATAATTCGTGCAGAGCATGGAGACGAAGAAGGTGAGCAGGACGAAAATCGCCGCGATCCACTTCGTGAGACGCGCAAGCTTCGCATCCAGCGTGGCTGCCTTGTTTCTGCCCATGAAAGTATCGGAATTGCCGGTGAGTGCGCTCAGACCGTCTTCCTTGCCGGACTGGAGCAGGATCATCGCCGTCAGCACAGCGCAGGAGAGAAGCTGCAGAACCAAAAGAATGATTGTTAGTGTATACATAGTTAACCTCCAAATCAGACCGCGCTTACGGCAGGCGGTGCGCCGAAATTCAGTTCGTGAGAACATATTTGCAAACAGTGCTAATAATGTTACCACAGAAACCCTTAAATTTCAAGCACTATTTTGCAAAAAAGCGAATAATTTTGACAGTCGTGCGGAGTCGGCAGCTTCGATATTAGATTGCCACGTCGCTGCGCTCCTCGCAATGACACGAGAAGGGTAACCCATTTGTCATTGCGAAGCCAGTGCGCACACTACCCGCAAGGAGTACGCCGCATCCGTAACGCTCCTTCGTCGCGAACGGCTGCGCAGTGGCTGTGGCAATCTATTGCCGGTATTTGGTTATGCTTGGCAGTGCCTGCACGCGGCCGGCTGATAGCCGCCCCTACGACATCTTTGGGGTTTATTTCGTCACCCAGTTGCCGGTGGCGGCGCAGGTGAGGTAGGCGTTGATGAAGCCGTCGATGTCGCCGTCCATGACTGCGTTGATGTTCGTGCATTCATAGCCCGTGCGGGTGTCCTTCGCGAGGGTATAGGGCATGAAAACATAGTTTCGGATCTGGCTGCCCCACTCGATCTTCTGCTGCACGCCTTTGATATCCGAAATTTTATCCAGGTGCTCGCGCTCCTTGATCTCCAAGAGCTTTGAGCGCAGCATACGCATACAGTTCTCGCGGTTTTGGAACTGGTCGCGCTGTGTCTGGCAGGAGACGACGATGCCCGTCGGCTTATGGATCAGACGCACGGCGGAGGAGGTTTTGTTGATGTGCTGACCGCCTGCGCCGGAGGAGCGGTAGACCTGCATCTCAATATCCTCGGGACGAATCTCGACCTCTACATCGTCCGCGATCTCGGGAATGACCTCGACGGCGGCAAAGGAGGTCTGACGGCGGGCGTTCGCGTCAAACGGGGAGATGCGCACGAGACGATGCACGCCGTTTTCACTCTTCAGGAACCCATAGGCGTTCATGCCCTCGACCATGATGCTTGCGGATTTCAGACCCGCCTCGTCGCCCTCAAGATAGTCCATGATCTTATAGGTAAAGCCGTGCGCCTCTGCCCAGCGGGTGTACATGCGGTAGAGCATCTGGCACCAGTCCTGCGCCTCCGTGCCGCCTGCGCCTGCCTGGAACGAGACAAGGGCGTTATTGCCGTCATATTCGCCCCGCAGGAGGGTTTCCAGACGCGCCTCCTCCATGGCGGTTTCCAAGTGCTTATAGCCCTCGGTCAGCTCGTCTAACATGGAGTCGTCGTTTTCCTCCAGCGCCATCTCGCAGATGGTCATGAGGTCGTCCCATGAAGAGGTCATGGCGTTGAATTTCTCCACCTTGGACTCCAGCGCCTTGGTGCGCATGACCGCTTTCTGTGAGCGGGAGGGATCGTCCCAAAAGCCAGGCGCCTCCGCCATCGCGTGCAGACGCTCCAATTCATCGAGAAGGCTCTGCGGCAGAAACGCGGCGCGCAGCTCCTCCAATTTCGGCTTTAGGTCGTTGAGTTTTCCTTTGTATTCTTCAAATTCAATCATAAAAATTGCTCCGATTCAAATTTTTCCTCCCATAGTATAACCGAATTGCCTCGTTCTGTAAAGGGAAAAATTTGCATCGGAGCGCATTTTCTGCGGAAAACCGGCGCGTTGCGGTCTGCAGGGCGGACATGTCCCCGCCCTACTGCGGGGCTTCTTTTGTTCTGCGGGTGAGGAGAAGGGCGACTAAGACGGCGGCGACGCCTCCGGTGAGCTTGGCGACGATGACGGGGACGAGCATGGTTTTATCGAAGCCCGCCGTGAAGCCGAGATGGTCGCCGAAAACGAAGGCGGCGGAGACGGCGAAGGCGACATTGAGGATCTTGCCCCGGGCGTCCATGTCCTTCATCATGCCGAACATGGGGATGGAGTTGGCGAGGCTGGCGACCATGCCGGCAGCGGCGATCTCGTTCATACCCAACAGTCCGCCCAATTTCAAAAGCGGCTTTTTGAGCACCTTGGTCAGCACGAAGACCAAGGGGAACGCGCCTGCCAGCACGAAGCCGATGCCCGCGACAACCTCAACGCCGTCCGAAAGCGGCGCCATGCCGGGAATGACGGTGATGCCGGTCAGATGCTCGAAGACGGCGGCTGCCAGTCCGACCGTGATGACCGCGAGAACGCCTTTGCCGAAGCCGATGAAGCCTTTGATCATGGCACGCTCGAATTTCCACAGTCCAAGGGCAATCAGAACCGCGAACAGCACGATGGGGACGAGGTTGCGCAGGATCATCAGAATGGGGAAGCCCGCGACCAGTCCGCCGATGAATGCGCCGACGGGGATCGTGACGACGCCTGCGAGGACACCCTTGGCAAGGGCGGGACGGTCGTCCGGCCGGATGATGCCGAGGGCAACGGGAATCGTAAAGACGACCGTCGCGCCCAGCATCGAGCCGACAATCAGACCGCCGAACTGTGCTGCCTGTGTGGATTGCGCAAGCTCAAAGGCGAGGGGCGCGCCACCCATGTCGTTTGCGAGGATGGTACCTGCGAACATGGCGGGATCCGCGCCGAGAAAGCCGTAGATCGGCACAAGGACGGGGCGCAGGAGCTTTGCCAGCACGGGCGCAAGGGAGAGAATGCCGAGCATGGACAGGGCGAGCGCGCCGACGGCTAAGATGCCCTCTTCAAATTGCTTGCCGAGTCCCAAGCGGCTGCCGAAAATACGGTCCAGCGCGCCGAGTGCCATGAAAATTGCCATCAGCCAGAGAATGATTTCGTCAACAGACATGGGATACCTCCGAATTGGCAGTGAATCGTGAACAGTGAATCGTGAATAACGGCTACAGACGGTACAGACGAACAGGTTTATGCACGCCCGATAGTTCTTGCACGCGGGCGGATGATATCCGCCCCTACAGCGTTGGCTGCGACCTATCTCGTAGGGGCGGCTATCAGCCGCCCGAGGGAGGGTGTACGCAGTCGGTGGTTCCTGCACCGGCGGGGACATGTCCCCGCCGGTGCAGATTTCTAAAGGGGCTGCTCGTCTAAGATGGCGACGATGGCGGCGTCGGCGGGGGTGTTTGGGCGGACGAGGCGGGCGGCACCGCCAAAGGCGAGAATGACGCGTTCACCTTCGCCTGCGCCGACAAGGTCTGCCGCGATCACTTCCTCCTGCCCGACCCGCACGCGCAATAGGCTCTGTCCCGTGAGTGCAGGGCATTTTTTTGTCGCCCAAACGGAGCCGACGACCGTGCCGACCTTCACGCTTTGCCCTCCATGACGTCCCGCGCCAAGGGAGTGAGCCGCCCCTCAATCGGCAGACCCTCGCGCAGGAGGCGGCGTACCTCGTCGGCGGTGAGCAGCTTTCCGTTTCCACCGCCGTTTGCGTTTCGCTCCAAAAACTGCACGCCCAGCTGCTTTAATTGCCGTTCGGCGGCAAGCAGGCGCGACCACAGCACCCGGTTGCCTGTATGGCTGTATTGCCGATACTCCAAGCCCTCCGGACAGAGGTAAACGGGCTTGCCCATCAGCAGCGCCTGCGTAACCGCCTCATCAGGCTGGTGCAGAAGCTGACACGCCGTTAGGGAGCCGATCACCACCGCCGCGTAGTCTCCCTCCGTGACATAGTGAAAGCCCAGCTCCCTTCCGGGCGCGCGCCCCAACAGCAGCGCAGCGGGACGGCTCTGCGCCTGTCTGCGCCTTACCTCCGCGACAACCTCCTCGATCAAGCGCTCGTTCATACGATCATCCCCAAATCACCCGATTGAAAACCGCAGGCGTTCGCCTCGTCATAGTCGAGGTGGGCGTAGGTGCGGAATTTCGGGCTGACGCGCACGACGACCTCCTCAAAGGTCACGGGACGCTCCGTCAGCGCCTTCAGCCGGACGACCGCGCCGTCGTGCAGCCCCCGCAAAGCGGCGTCCTCGGGGGTCATATGGATGTGCCGCTGCGCGACGATGACACCGCTCGTCAGCGTAAGCTGCCGGTCGCCGTTTGCCACGATGATGCCGCCCGTTCCCTCGGTCTTTCCGCTCTGGCGCACGGGCGCTTGGATGCCGAGGGTCACGCAGTCGGTCTTGGACAGCTCGACCTGACATTCGTTCCGCTCGGGACCTAAGACGGCGACGCGGTCAAAGCGACCCTTCGGGGTAATGAGGCTGACCCGCTCGTTGCAGACGAACTGCCCCGGCTGTGAGAGCGGGCGCTTTTCCGTCAAGCCGTGCCCGAAGAGCGCCAAGGCTGCCTCCTTTGTCAGATGCACATGGCGTCCCGACGCCTCCAATTCGACAAATAAGCGCGACTGCAAAGCGTCGGTGATACGCGTTACCAAATCGTCCATTCTTACTCCTTTCCCGCCTTGCAGCGAATCATCAGGATCCAGCACAGGCTCGAAAGACGGTTGAGCGCCTGCAAAATATCCACGCGGCGGAGCTTGCCGTCGGCGTCCGCAAAGGCGCGGCAGCAGGATAGCTCCGTTTCGCGCACCTTCGTGCGGAGGCGGTTCAGGCGCAGAACCGCTTCGCCGTCGGTGTAGGCAGGCAGAAAATGCGGCTGCCCATAGTATTTGTCGGGAAAATGGCTGTGCTCCCGCAGCTCTGCGTCGGAAAGTCCGCACAGCTGCACCTGCGCGACCGGTTCGTCCAGCACATCCGCACGGATGAGGGAGCGGACGAGATCGAGCATCTCCTGCAGAGCGGCGACCAGAGACGCTTTTTCCCGCAAGGCGTGCTGACAGAGCAAGAGCTCCGCTTCCAGCGCGTCAATTTGCCCGCGAAAGGCGATACGGGGGTGGGTCTTCGGCACGAGGAGGTTGCCCGAGAGGTGGGTCAGTTCCTCCGGCTTTTCCGTGAATTCGCCGCCGAACAGGGTGGTATAGGTCTTCCTCCGCGTCTCGATGGGAATGCGCTCGCTTTGCAGCCAGTCCCTTGCGGAGGGCGTCAGGCGGTCGCCCTCTTTCAGCCAGAAGACCCGCCTGCCATCCTGCGTCCGCACGGCGGCTTTGACATTCTCCTCCGTGTAGAGCATTATTTCTGCGGGATATCGCCGCGTCCCTTGGGCAGAATCGCGTCCACCTCCGTGTGCGGTCTGGGGATGACATGGACGGAGATCAGCTCTCCGACCTTCTCCGCCGCAGCCGCGCCCGCGTCCGTCGCCGCCTTGACCGCGCCGACGTCGCCGCGCACCATGACGGTGACCAAGCCGCCGCCGACCTGCTCCTTGCCCACAAGCTGGACATTTGCCGCCTTGACCATCGCGTCCGCCGCTTCAATCGCGCCGACCAGTCCGCGGGTTTCGATCATACCGAGTGAGTTCGTGTTCATGTTGGTTCCTCCGTTGTAGTTTAGTGAATAGTGAATGGTGAATGGTGAATAGTGAATAGTGTCTGTATAAACTGTACCCCGTAGAATGGACACGATGAAAAGTGCAAAACAGCCGAGCG
>JBJDYD010000014.1:0-3689 GCA_051867015.1 Faecousia sp.
GCTGCCTACAGTTTTAAGCGTTACAGGCTAGTAGGGGCGGATATTATCCGCCCGCATATTTAATCCGTGCGAAGCACACCGCAGTCATTCACTCTTAGTCCTTAGCCCTTAGTCAAAAAAGCTTCCCACAGGCGCGTCAGGGATGCCGCACGCTGCAGCTCCCCACAGGCGCAACCTATTCACTATTCACCATTCACTATTCTCTATTCCCTACACCCTATGCCCCGGAGGTCTGTCCTATGTCCGCGTTAACGCTGCGCAGCATCGCCTGTGTCTCCATGCTGCTCGACCATATCGGTTACCTGCTGGCGGGGCGGTATCCGTTTCTTACACCGCTGCGCTGGATCGGGCGGATTGCCTTTCCCCTGTATGTCTTTCTGATCGTCAACGGCTTCCGCCACACGCATTCGCGCCCGCTTTACGCCCTGCGGCTGGCGGTCTTCGCCTTGCTGTCGCAGATTCCGTTCACCCTGTTCTGCGACAATCGCGTGTTCTATCCGCATTGGAATGTCTTTGTCACGCTGCTGTGCGCCCTGCTCGCGGTCTGGGGAACGGACGTACTGCGCAGGGGCAGCTTCACAAAATACGTCTGCTTTCTGCCCGCGCTGCTGCTGTTTGCCGCCATGTACGATTCTCCCGTGTGCATCGACTACGGCGTGAAGGGCGTGCTGCTGGCGATGGTATTCTATCTCTTTGACGGCAAGCCCGCCCCGACCGCCGCCGGTCTGCTGGGCGCCGTCTATTATGACCGCCTGCTCTCGCTCGCCTTTGCGGTTTTGCACCTTCTGCGCGGACAAGCGGTTTCCTTCACGCCGTTTACCTCATGGGAGCTGGCGCAGAGCTGCTCCCTGCTCGCCCTCGTGCCGATCTCCCTCTATGACGGCACTCCGGGCAAGCTCCCGAACAATCCAACCGCCGCCAAATGCACCCGCCTCGCCTTCTACGCCTTCTACCCCCTCCACCTCCTCGCGCTGCACCTCCTGCTAAAATAACCGCCCCAAACACTCTTCTCTCTTCACTCTTCTCTATGTATCACGGGAACGGATTCCTTGACACCCACCAGCTCCCCTCACTTGTCATTGTCGTGAAACTCCCTGTAGGGCGGGGACATGTTCCCGCCGGTGCAGGAACTCCCAACTACGCGAAAACTGCCCCTCCATGTCATTGCGAGGAGCGAAGCGACGTGGCAATCTCTTGCAGGAACTACCAAGCACGTACAAACCTACAGCCTGAGATTGCCACAACCAGTGTGCGCACTGGTTTCGCAATGACAAATAAGATAGCTTTCCATGTATCACGGGAACGGGTTCCTTGACACAAATATGCTGCGGAACTCATTTTCGCAAAAACGCTTGACGAACGCGCTCTCATCCTGTAGAATAAATAATTACAGGGCTATGCCCTGAATACGACAGTTCGAAACCATCCTGTCGAAAAACAAAACTATGGAGTGAAAAAACAAATGAAAAAACTGACTACGCGCGACCTGACCTCTGCTGCGGTGATCGCAGCCTTGTACGTTGTCCTGACCGTCCTGCAGAACATGCTGTTTCCCGACTCCGCCTCTGCGGCGGTGCAATTCCGCGTCTCGGAGGCGCTGTGCGTGCTGGCGCTGTTCTCGCCCTGTGCAATCGCCGGTCTGAGTCTCGGCTGCATGCTCTTCAATCTGACCTATGCCGCCGCTCTGCCGCTGGATTTTTTGCTCGGCACCGCCGCAACGCTGCTGGCTACGCTCGCCATGTACGGTCTTCGCAAGGTACGGGTTTGGAAGCTGCCGCTGCCTGCTCTGCTGATGCCCGCCGTGTTTAACGGTCTGATCGTCGGCGCAGAGCTGACCTACTACATCGGCGGAGGCTTTTGGTTCAACGCCGGCTGTGTCGCCGCGGGAGAAGCGGGCGTGCTGCTCATTCTCGGCTCGGCGCTCTATCTGGCGCTGGAGGCCCGCGGCTTGGGAGCGCGTATTTTCGGGAGGTGAAGTCTCAAGTGCGCGTGCGCAGACTCACGCAATCGGCGCTGCTTGCGGCAATCGCCCTGACAATCTTCGTCGTTGAGGCGCAGATTCCGCTTCCCTTGCCGATCCCCGGGCTGAAATTGGGTCTGAGCAACGTGGTAACGCTGTTCGCCCTGAAAAAGCTCGGCAGAAAGCACGCGCTTGGGATCGTCCTTGTGCGTATTGTCCTCGGAAACCTGATCCTCGGACAAGTCATGGCGATGCTCTACGCCTTCGGCGGCGGACTGCTCAGCTTTGCGGTCATGGCGCTGCTGTACAAGCGTTTCCCCGTGAAGCAGCTTTGGGTCGTCGGCGCGTTCGGCGGCATTGCCCACAATCTCGGGCAGACGGCAGTCGCAGTCCTTGTGACGCAGGCGCCCGCCCTGCTCGTCTATCTGCCCGTGCTGCTGCTGTGCGGCATTTTCACCGGCGCATTTACCGGTCTGTGCGCAGGATTTTTGTGCGCCGGATCGGAGAAAAATAGGAGGTTATTTCCATGAAAAAAATACTTGCTCTGCTGCTCTGTCTTCTGCTTCTGGCTGCGCTTGCCGCCTGTAAGGACAGCGCTTCCGACGCCGCCCCTTCGTCCGACGCTGCCGCTTCCGACGCCACCGCCGCGCCGGATACCACCGCCGCACCCGATACCACCGCGCAGCCTACGGAGGAGGACGACCATAACCATGTCAACTATAAGGGGCTGACGGACGCCACCTATACCATCGACGATGTCTCCGCCGCAGAGGGCCGTGCGCCGGACTTCTCCGTCGATCAGAACGACACAACGATCTACATTTATAATAACGTCACACTGGACGCGCTGACCTTCACGCAGGTGCAGTACACCTTCTCAGACAAGGGCAACCGTATCTCCTGCACCTACACTGCGGACAGCGGCTTGGAGGAGGTTTTCGAGGGCTATCAGACCGCCATGACCGACCTCTACGGCACGCCGTCAGAGAGCAACAGCGGCTCCCCCACCTTCACTTGGCGCGACGGACACACCGCCAATTTCGTTATGCTCACCCAGCTCAACGACACCACGGTGCAGCTTGCCTTCTATCTCAACGAGGGCGCGCAATGAACGAAACGGAGCGCGCAATCGCGCTGCTGCGGCAAGGAGACTATTCCTGCGTGTTTTGCGACCGTGACCGCGTTTTAACGGATCGCCGGCGCGGGATCGCTCCGATCTTGGAGCGCATCGAAGCGGGCGAATCGCTGCGCGGCATGGCGGTAGCGGATAAGATCATCGGCAAGGCGGCAGCCCTGCTGCTGCTCTGCGGCGGCGCGCGTAGCGTCTACGGAGAGGTCATGTCCGAGCCGGCAAAGGCGCTGCTGGAGGATGCCGGCGTAGAAGTAAGCTGCGGAACCCTCGTCAAAGCGATCCGTAACCGCACGGATACGGATATCTGCCCCATGGAAAAGGCAGTCGCCGCACTACAAACCCCCTCCGAAGCCCCCGCCGTCCTCCGCGCCGCATTAAACCGCCTGAAATAAGCAAACGCTGCTGACCACCGATGAAAAGAAATCCTTTCATCGGTGGTCAGCAGCGTTTTGCGGAGCGTACTGCGGGAACATGTCCCCAAAATCCACCGCCCCCGCAGCCCGCGGCATCCCCGACGCGCCTTCATTGAAAAGTGAAGAGTGATACTAATCACCGATAAAATATAGACAAATAATTGGATATATGATATAATAATAT
>JBJDYD010000015.1:0-17529 GCA_051867015.1 Faecousia sp.
AATCGGTTGCCCCGGGAGCAACCCCTCTGCGGTATACCGTATATAGTAAGAAATTCGCCGCAGCAGGTACCTTTGAAGATAATGCCGGCAATAACGCATTCAGCCTGACGCCCAGTACCATCTATACCGAGCGATGGGAAATCTGGATCATGTCAAGCTCGAATAAAAGCATAGACGAGAACAACCAGCTTATTTGGAACTCCTACGGCTCCAATGCCGAAGGCAACAGCGAATCCACCGATATTGACATGAACAAGTACTATCTGTATACCGTGCCTGCGGACCAGACAGAAACTGTATTTGGCTTTGTTTCAGTGGGGTATCTCGAGAGTACTGCCTCTGCGGATAAGGCCAAGACCTTCGGTAATTTCCTGGATAATATCCATTTCCAAATCTATCATCCACTTTCCGGCAGTACGACGAATCACGGCAGCGCCATTGGCGTCAGCAGCGATGGCAGCACGGAGGGTGAGGGCGAAATCATCGGCCACGAGATCACCGTGGACGACACCCTCCAAACCTATGTCACCGACGGTTTGCCGCTGAAAGTGCAGGCCATCATTCGGGCGGAGGACAAAGCAGACTGCGAGTTTTCCGGCTTCTTCTATACGAAGCAGAACGAGGACGGAACGCCGACCACCGTATTTATTCCGAAAATCGACAGTCAGAATGTGATCGAGGACACCGGAAGCCTGACGGAGGAAGAAACAGCAGGCAAATGGATCAAATCAACCAACGAAAACGGCGACATCATTTATACCTACAATATCGATGCCATCACTTCGGCAACGGATCTGCACTTCGTATTCTTCAAAAGCCCGGGTGTCACCTACGACCCCAACGGCGGCAAACCCTACATCGTCGGAGAGCAGCTCAACGATGAGGAGGATGCCAATGCTTACAACTTCACGCCGGTCAACAACGAGGGCGAGGGTGACCAATATATTTTCTGCCCACCCTATGTTTCCCACGCGGCAGAGGGTCAGAACGACGGCTGGAAGTTCATGGGCTGGAAGGTCACCGGCGACTACATTGATATTCCGGAGGATGC
Organism: Faecousia sp.; assembly: GCA_051867015.1. Lineage (GTDB taxonomy): Bacteria > Bacillota > Clostridia > Oscillospirales > Oscillospiraceae > JAZOXB01. The sequence goes on from JBJDYD010000015.1 coordinate 1,052, forward strand.
AGACGTTTCTACTGTAAATGCGGACAAGCTGGGAGATTTGATCATTCCGGCTGTGCACACTGTGGCCTGCGACTATTCCTTCGATAATGCTTCGAGCTTGAATACGGCGCAGTATTTCAAGTTCCTGGATGGGGAAGTCCAACTGACAGAGAACATCCAATATGGCAGTGACAATGTGACCATCGACGGCGTTCTCTGGGAGGATCAGGGCGAAGAACTACTCTACGCCAATATGCACAAGGGCATGACCCTGGTGGCGCAGTGGCGCTGGCTTCAGGCATTTATCCCCCAGTCCAGCAATGATGTACAACTCGGTTTCGACGATTCCGACAGAGGCGGCCGTGTGGAGATCGCAGTGGAGGAAACTGACGAAAACTACAACGGTTCGTATACCGAAAACGGCGGCAAATCCTATCACGCCGCAACCAATGAGTGGGTCACGGTGACCGCGATTCCCAATACCGGTTATGAATTCGTCGGCTGGTATACGGAGAACGAAAACGGAGAGCTGGTTCTCGTCACCACGGACCCCACATACAAATATCTGGAAACCAAGGAAAGCGTAAAAACCTATTATGCAAGGTTTTACGGAAGAATCCGGCAGGAGTACATTCGTCAGGTGTGGAACGGCAGCGCATGGGAGGATGTTTTCGACGATGCCATCGGCGTCCTTGGCCGATACGAATATGTGGATGCTCCGGAAAAGCCTATCAGCTCCACCGCGACGGAAGGCAAGAACTACATGTTTGTGGGCTGGTACGATGCCCAGGGCAACGCAGTAGGCGAGGATATGCTTGCCAATGCGGGCAAAACCCTTTCCTATATCACCAAGGAAGATGCCACCTATTATGCCCGGTTTGTGCGCCTTCCGACGCTGGGGGAAGATGTTGCGGTCATTGACTATGGCCTGCCGGTGGATATCCATGTGCTTGCCAACGACACCTTATCTGCATCGGGTACGATTACCCTTGCGGGCGTCTGCCCTGACATTCCGACAGATATGAAACAGACCGAGACGATGTTGGATGGGTTCGCAAGCTCTTGTGATGGAACCTATGGTTCTGCGAAAGTCAATGATGACGGCACGATAACCTACACCAAGTCCGGGATGATGATGGATCAGCCGGAAACCTTCGCCTATGCTATCCTGTATCAGCGGGACGGAAATGCGCGGTACTGCTACAGCACCGTCACCGTCGTGCCTGCGACAACGATTTATTATGAGGACAGCTTTATTGCCCTTGAAGGAAGCTGGGAGACGGCCGGAGAGAGCCAGTCCGCGCATCAGAGCGAGGATCGCCCGGGCGACTTCGAGTTCCCCGATTATGACGCGGACAATGTCTACGGCTATGACGGTGCTTATGACACCTGCACGACCTATTCTCTCGGCTCTGCCGTAAAGACCACCGTCAGCAGCGATACCTATGCGCAGAACGGGAGCTGGCCGACTGCCAAATTCACCTTCAGCGGCACGGGCTTTGACCTCATCAGCCTGACCAGCAACCAGACGGGCTTTATCACCTGCCGTGTCTATGAGGGCACGACGACGGACACCATCTATAAGAGCTGGGTGGTGGATACCTATTACGGTTATGAACGCACGATCGACACCGACTACCCGTGGGTCAAGTATACCTGGACCTACAACGGTGAGCACTGGAGCGCCGTCAAGGAATGTGTCGCGGAGAAGGACACGGACGAGACCGCGGAGCTTCCCACCAACCCGCAGGCGGGTGATGTGTATGTGCAGTATAAGGAGAACTATATTTGGACGCCTGCAACGGGCGCGGATAACAGCCTATATCAGATTCCTGTCATCAAGAGCCCGGAGCTGCCCTATGGCACCTACACCGTTGTCGTCACACCCACCTATATCCCGTTCTTTGACCACACCGGCGCGGGCAGCTACGACTTCTATTTGGATGCCGTCAGAATCTACAACCCGGCAGAAAATCTGGACGATTACTATGCCCTTGATGGCGAGGGCTGGCCGCAGTACATTGAGCTCCGCAAGCAGCTTCTCAGCAGGGATGAGTCCGGCAATGCCGAGGCCTATGTCAACGGTATCAGCTTCATCGACGGTGTGAGCGATGGCGGTGTTTCCGATTACGAAAGCTACGGCCCCAATAATGAAATCTATCTGAACAGCCGTCAGGCGGTGGCATTTGCCATTCAGAACAACGGCTCGTCCATCGCCTCCGTGCAGATCGGCATTAAGACCTTTGAGCAAACGGGTACGCTGACCGCCTCCTGTGTGGACACGGAGGGCACCACGCTCGCAACAGGGGAGCTGGGAATCGGCACGCATACGGATATGTATTATTCGCTGACCAACCTGAACGGCGTATCCTGTCTGCAATGGCAAGACAGCGGCACTGTCAGTCAGGCAATCGTCCTGACGAACACCGGCGACACGCCGATCACCCTGACAACGCTGAAAATCACCTATCAGAGCCAGCCGAGCACGGACGCCGAGCTTTGCATGAATCTTGAATTGATGCAGGCAGCAAGCGAGTCTGTGACCCAAAAGCTTGCCTCCCTGCAGGCAAAGTGCTATCACCGCTTCACCTATGCAGTGACCACCGTGCCGACGGAGACGGCAGAGGGAAACCTCACCGGAACCTGCGCCGACTGCGGTGCGACTGAGACGCTGGCACTGCCTGTGCTGACGGATGTACGCTATACCTCGGAGATCACGAAGGAGGCGACCTGCACATCGGCAGGTGTCCGGACCTATACCGAGAGCGAATATGGCGCCGGCTTTACCATTGAAATTCCCGCCCTTGGACATGAGCTTGTAACTGATGCGGCAGTTGCCGCAACCTGCACACAGACCGGTTTGACCGAAGGTACCCATTGCACCCGCTGTGCGTATTGTGTGGAGCAGACTGTGACGGAAGCGCTGGGACATGAGCTTGTGACCGATGCGGCAGTTGCAGCAACCTGCACGCAGACCGGTTTGACCGAAGGCAGCCACTGCACCCGCTGTGCGTACTGTGTGGAGCAGACTGTGACGGAAGCCCTCGGGCACGACTACATCTGCGATTCCTGCACCCGATGTGCGGCAACGCGCGTCTGCCCGTCCGACAGCTATTTGGATATCCCCGGGAAAAATGACTGGGCCCATGCGGGCATCGACTTCGTGCTCGATCGCGGTTTGATGAACGGTGTCGGCGACGGCAGCTTCGCACCGGAGGAGACGATGGATCGTGCGATGCTTGTCACGGTGCTGTGGCGCTTGGCGGGCAAACCCGCAGCGGCGGAGCATGCATCCTTCAGTGATGTGCCCGAAGACACATGGTATTCCGCGGCGGTTGCCTGGGCGCAAGGCGAGGGCATCGTCAACGGTGTCAGCAGCAGCCGTTTTGACCCGACAGGAAAGATCACACGAGAGCAGGCAGCGACAATTCTTTACCGCTATGGTGCTGCGCAGAATGCTGCCCAAACCGGCAGCCTGTCCCGCTTCGCTGACAGCGATGACGTCAGCGTATGGGCTGTAGACGCCGTTTTGTGGGCGGAAGCGTCAGGCATTCTGAAAGGCTCCGCCGAAGGGGAGCGCCTGCTGCTTCAGCCGACTGCCATGCTGACCCGCGCACAAGCCGCTGCGATGCTGATGCGTTATTGCAATGTTACGGAGGGAGCAAGATGAGAAAGAAATATCAAAAGCCCGAGTTATATTACGAGAGCTTCCAACTTGCGCAGTCCATTGCTGCTAACTGCGAAGGCATTGCAAATTTCGCAGAAAACGCCTGCTCTGTAACCTTGGAGGGCCCCGGCTACGAACTGACGCTGTTTCATGATAGCAAGATCTGTTATGATTCGCCCCCAAATCCGGACGATTTCGTGTGTTACCACGCACCTGCCGAGAATATGAATGTGTTCTCCTCCTGAACCGGCATGAAATAAACTCCCCTGCAAAAGCGAGCTCTCACTTTTGCAGGGGAGTAATTTTTACTTTTGGGGAGCTTCGCATATCACGCCGGGGAAGCTCCGAACAAATCCGCAAGAACGATCGGCAAAAGATCCGCCGATCATCGCATCTGCACTGCCGCAAGCGTTTCCTCCAGACAGATCACAGCCGATTCCTCCGGACGGCAGGCAAGACGCAGCATGGGAACCTCCCGCCAGACATCCAATGCCAGATCAAGCACCGCCTCCGTCTGTGTCTGCGGCTCATAGGTGCAGCCGTTCAAAAAGGCTGCCGCCGCTTCTTTGGCGCTTGCGGGACAGGTTGTGTTTTCCTTTGCCTGAGAGAGCAGGACGACTGCACGAACCGGCAACACCCTATTCTTGCAAATGCCGGATGTGCCGCAATACGGTGAACCGTATGCCGTCCAGATGCCCTGCGTTTTCCGCAGCAGCACCCGGTCACCGTTAACTATCTCCGCACCGCGATAACGCTCCCAAAGCGCTGCTTGGGTGGATTTTCCCGTCTGCTTCGGTGCGGTGAATATAACTGCCTGTCCGCCGTATGCAATGAAAGAGGCGTGGAGGAAAAAGGCTCCGTAAGCCGCCAGCAGCTTCGGCAATTCCAGCAGCTTCAGCACCAGATTGTTATCATACAGCGGCAGGCACGCCTCTTCCAGACAGACGCGATACCGCCCTCTGTCTGTCTCCTCCCGCACCAACAGCGGCATGTCCGAGTTCTCCTGCAGCAGGACACACACGCTGCGTCCGTCCTGCAGGTATTCAGCTCTGTGTTCGGAGCGCTGCACGGGCTGTCGGTTCGGCAAGGTCGGATGCCCGATTGCAACGGTAAACGCAACGTCAGGCGCGGAGGCTTCACAGCGAAACGGGCGCAGAAACGCATTTTCCGAAAAAGACGGTCCGCGCAATGCAATCGACACTCCACCAATGCGGTAAAACCGCATAGATTCTTCCATCCGACACCCTCCTAATAGGAAATCTTTTCACCGCATTTCATTTTACCGCAATATCCTGCAAATGTAAATATCTACTTCTCCAAAAGCATTCTTTCACGCGGTTTCTTCTCGGTAGTGTGTCTGCTTCTGCTATATTGATGGATTCTTTTTATTTCTTTGTTGTTTCTTTGGTTTTCACTAATTCTTCCGTCTCCCCCGATATTGCCGGGGATTCTCTTTGATGCAACCAAATGAGAAGCGCCGCCCTCTCAAGCGAAGCCTTAAGAGGGTGGCACGTCCGGTGATTTCTATGGAACTGATGAACAGCGCATCAGCCGACCGTCAAAACGAATATAACGGCTTCAGTTTACGCAGTCCAAAAGGCACGCAAAGCAGCTGAGGGGGTAGGTCGTTTTTTCGTAACGGGCGGCTTCGCCAAGACCTGCTGTGTCGAATCCGCCGGAAACGCCCGCGTCGATGCCCGCAACCGCGTCCTCCACCACAAGGCAGCTGCCGGGCTCCTCGCCCAGAAACTGCGCGGCTTTCAGGAATACCTCGGGATCGGGCTTGGAGCGGGTAATGTTGTTGCCGTCCGATACGGCGTCAAAATACTGCGCAAGCTCCGTCTTTTGCAGGATCAGCGGCGTATTCTTGGAGGAAGAGCCGATGGCGAGCTTCACACCCATTTCACGCAGGGTGCTGAGGGTCTGCCTGACCTCAGGCGCGATGTCATCCGGCGTCATATTGCCCAAAAGTTGGCGATAGAGGTCGTTTTTTTCGGTGGCAAAAGCTGCCTTTTCCTCGTCGGTATAGGTTTTTTCGGAACGCTCCAAAATGATATCAAGACTTGCCATGCGGGACACGCCGCGCAGCCGGTCGTTGATCTTCTCGTCAAAATAGATGCCGAGCCGATCCGCTAGAGCTTTCCACGCTTTGTAGTGATACCGGTCGGTAAAGCAGAGCACGCCGTCAAGATCGAAAATGATTGCAGAATACTTCATGCTCATACCTTCCTTGTCTGTCCGGCGTAGGCATCGGTGCGGGGCAGCCATTGGATGAATTTTTCAAGCTGCTCGTTCCAGAAGCGCCATTCGTGACCATAGCCGGGTGCCGATACCCATGTAAAGGCGATTCCCGCCGCCTCAAGGGCTTTCTTCAGATTCAGACTGTTGTCGCGGATAAAGTCGTCCTCGCCGCAGGCGACATAGAGCGGCGCAAAGGGCACCTTGTCTGCCATTTGGCGTGCGATCAGATGATAGATGTTGTATGCCTTGCCCTCTTCGGTGTTGGCATAGTCGTACTTCTCAACAGCGCCGGAGAGAACGCCGACCGCACCGTAACGCGCGGGCTTTTTCAGATAATTCAGCAACGCGCCGTAGCCGCCCATGGACAGGCCGCAGAGAAAGGTGTCCTCCTTGCGGGAAGAGATTGGGAAATAGCCGCAGAGCACCTCCGGAAGTTCTTCCTCGATGAGCTGCTCAAAGCGGTCGGCGCCTGTGTTCACATCAAACTTGTTTTCCGCGCCGAAGGTCACGACGGCGATGTTGTTCTCCTCTGCGAACAGCTCCGCCTGAGTATAGGAAAGCCAGGAATGACCGTCGTTACCCACGCCGTGCAGCAGATAGATTACAGGGTACTTCGCCTTGGGCGTATAGACGGGCTTCGCAGGCTGGAAGGGCAGCGTATCCGCATAGACCGGCGAAGGAATCACGACCTGCACGTCGATCGCTCTGCCCAATGCGTTCGAAATATAGTTAAAACTGATTCTCATACTTATCTCCTTGCGTCCCACTTGCCGCAGAAGGGGTCAACCGGCGAAACGCCCTTGAATTCGCTGCGTCCCATCAGTTTTTCCACCAGTAGGGGCATGGTGCTGTCGTTGATGCCATAGGTGTTGATGTAGGTTTTTACCATGGGCACATCCAGCAGATGATAGGGGTTCTCCGTCGAAATAAAGATCGTCGGAACGCCCTCCACATAGCGCGGAACGTTAACGCCCATGGGATTGAGCCACTCAATGCGGACCGTCGTCTGATTGGATTTGGTCGCCAAATTGCAGACGTAGATCATCAGATCATAGCCGCCGGTCATATCGCTGTAGCGGACGGTCTTGCCTTCATTGCCGGGTGCAGGGACAAAGCGGGTCACGGTGAAGCCCTCTTTTTCCAGCAGCGGCGCAAGGCTTTCATAAACGCCGCTGCTGCGGGCATAGCCGATGGCGTTTTCGCCGCTTTCAATGTCGTAGATCAGAATGCGCTTTGTCTTTTGCGGTGAGATGGGCAGCACATTCTCCCGATTCTTCACAAGGGTAATGCTGTCGTCCGCAATGGCACGCGCCGCGTCCCGATGCGCCGGGCAGCCGAGCACCTGCCGCATATGCTCGAGAGAGGGCAGATTGTTCTTTCGGTGCAGCTGCAATGATGCCTTCAGCGCAAGAATCCGAAGAACAGCTTCATCGAGCCGTTCCCGTGTGATAATTCCATCCTCCACGCCCTGTTTCATAAAGGCGTAGTCCTCGTCGAGGTTCTTGGAGAACAGGAACATATCACAACCCGCTGCGATCGCATAGGGCACGGACTTTTCACGTTCCATGGCGGCATCGAAGCCCGCCATGGTCGTGGCATCGGTGATGATGAGTCCGTTGAAGCCCAGTCTTTCACGCAGCAGACCCTGCAGCAGCTCCGGTGCGAGAGTGGCGGGCATGATCTCCTCGTCGCGGATGCCGGGCACCAGCATTCTGGAGTAGGCGGGTTGCATGATATGGCCCACCATGACAGTCTTTGCTCCGTCTTCTATCAGCGTCCGATAGATTTTGCCGTAGGTTTTGTCCCATTCCTCCACGGAAAGGTCGTTGACCGTCGTGCAAAGATGCTGGTCGCGCTCGTCTCTGCCGTCGCCGGGAAAGTGCTTGATGGAGCAGGCAACATCGCGCTGCTGGCACGCCTTGAGATATTCTCTGGCGAAGGAAAGTACCGTCTCCGGGTCGGAGCCATAGGTGCGGGTGTTGGTGATGGGGTTGCGGAAGTTGTAGTCGATGTCTACCACGGGCGCAAAAGCGTAGTTGGCGCCCACGGCGACCGCCTCGTCCGCACAGACGGCACCCAAAACGGCAGCGTTTTTCGGGTCATTGGTCGCAGCCACCATCATCTGCGAGCCGATCTTGGTGCCCTGCAGGCAGATGCCGTTGCCACCGGCTTCCAGATTGGCGGCGATGAGGGCGGGAATGGAGCTTCCACTTTGCATTTGGCGAATGCTCTCGGCAAGATCCTCATCGTTCATGGCGCGGCACATGATGCCGCCTGCTTTAATCTGATGGGTGAACTTCTCGATCAGCGCCTTGTCCGGACCATACAGGATCAGGAAGAACAACTGACCGATCTTGTCCGCCTCGCTCATGCCCGCAAAGGTCGTTTTGACCCATTCGATGTCACTGTCGGAAAGATAGAAAGGTTTCTTCTTGAATGTTTCAAACTGCATTTTTCTCTACCCTTTTTCTGCACTTGAAATTTTTTTGGAGGAAGGTCGAGAACGTCTTTTGGTTTGCGGTATACGCCATGATGGCTACGATCACAACGCCCGTCATGATCGTCTGAATGGAGCCGTCAATGCCGGTGCAGATCATTCCGTAGGTCATGACCTGCATTCCGACGGAGCCGATCCAAATGCCCCATGCCATGCAGGAGAAGTTGGCGAGGAAGAGTCCCACCAGCACGGAGCCCATGGAGCTGAACATGAGAGAGGTGGAGCTCAGGTTGGAGGCAGGCGCAACATTGACCTTGGCGGCATTGAACAGCGCCGCAACACCCAAGATCGCGCCGACCAAAAGGTAGGTCAGGAGGATGTTCTTGCCCTCCTTGACGCCGGAGTTGATGGCAAGGGGCGCATTGTTGCCGAGAGATTTGGAATCGTAGCCGAACTTGGTACGCTCCATCAGCACATAGACCAGCAGGAGGACAACCGCCAAAACGATGTAGCACCACGGTGCCTGCGTGATGGCGATGATATTGTCATACTGGTTCAGATTGATGCCCTGACCGTCAAAGAGGATCTGACTCAGCGCTTCATACGCCATGACCACGCCCAACGAGCAGATCATATTCGGCACGCGCAGGAACAAATACACCAGCGCCTCGACCAGCGCCAGCACCACGCAGCTAACAATGCAGCACAGCAGGATCACAAACACATTGTTGGAGATCATCAGCCCGATATTGCCGCCGATGATCGCGCCGAGGATGGCGATTGTGCCGGTTGCAAAGTCCCATCTGCCGCCGGAGAGCGGAATGGCGATGGCAAGGGCGACGAAGGTGGGCAGAATGCTCTGACGGAAAATGTTGTCAAAGCCGCCTGCCGATACAAATAGGGCTGCCTTGCCCATACAGGCGGTGACGATCAAGAACAGCAGCCACATGACCAGCGGGAAAATCAACGTTTTGAGGTAGTTGAGAGATACTCTCTTGATTTTTTTCGTTTTCATTGGGTCCCCCTTGTCAGACAGCGTATTCCGGTTGGGGAATACGCTGCCGGTTCCTTTCATCCGGGATTGCGTGATCAGTTTCTGACTTCCTTGATCTCAGCGAGCGTTCTGGTGGTGAGGGCGGTCAGGTCAGCCCAGGTTGCGTCCTTGTTGAAAGAGATCATGCACTGCTTCAGCTCGTCATTGGTGATGGGGCCGTTGGCCTTGTCTCCGACAACATAGGTCTTGAAGTCGGCAACGTCTTCCACACTGGTCACGATGGTGTAGTCCGCGGCGCCATCGCAGCCGGCGTACTGGTAGTATTCCTCGTCGGCGCGCATTCTGTCGGGATACCAGGCGGCGCCGTCGGATTCGAGGGCGTCATAGGCGCGGGCAAACAGGCTTGCTACGGACTGGACATAGTTGTTGGTACCGGCAGCCAGCAGGGTGCCGTCCTTCAGGTAGTCTTCGACCTGGTCGGTGTAACCGAGGGCGAGCATCTTGACATCGGTGTGGTTGCCGGAGCGGAGCGCGGGCAGCACATAGTCCATGCCGGAGCCCATGCCGACGATCACTTCAATGTCGGAATGCTCGGTGAACATCTTGTCGACCTCCGCTTGGCAGGCCTCCGGGGTGAACATGAAGTAGTAGTAGTCGCCGTTGTAGCCGAAGGGAATGGGCATAGGTTCGTTACCTGCGTTGTAAACGGTCTTGGAAGCGTCAACGTCTTCGACCATCTTGTTCCAAAGGCTGTTGCCGTCAACAAACGCGAAGGGAGGGAAGGAAATGCCGGCGATCTTGGTGTACTCGGTGCCGTTGATGACCTCAGCGAACTGGGTGCCGACCTTTGCGGGGTCACCGCCAAACTGCTTCACGCCGCCCAGATAGTACTTGCTGGTCAGGGCCTCGGCGGTCAGCTCGGTGGAAACGGTGTCGCCCAGGAAGAGACCATAGTAGACATTCGCAGCGGCGCATTTGGAAACGCAGGTGTCGATAGCGGTGTTGTAGCCGCTGAAGATGGCGTTGCAGCCCTGGTTGATGCAGGATTCGACCGCGGCAACATGGGCATCGTCGTCGGTGCCGACGGAGACATAGGTGAACTCAACGTCGAAGTCCTTCTGCAGGTATTCGGTGTATTCCTTGACCTGCTTGCCCTGAATGTCGGTGAAGTTGTAGAGCAGGATGCCGATCTTGTACTTCGCGTCGGAGCTGCAGCCGGTCAGTCCGGTTGCCATGGCTGCGAAGAGTGCGAGGACGAGAACAAGGGAAACGAGCTTTTTGACAGTGTTTTTCATGATGATCCTCCTAAATGATTTTTATTTTATCTGGGCATTGCCTTGATGGTGGAAGAGCGGCGCAGGGTGGTTGCCACCATCACAATAAAGATTGCGCTCTTGATGATGAGAACGATCGCATCGGAAAGTCCAAGCTGGGACAGACCGTTGGTAAGCAGCACATATGAGATTGCGCCGACAACGGCGGAGCTCATGCGGGTCTTGGTGCCGCCGGAGAGCATCATGCCGCCCATGATCAGGGCGATCATAATATCCATCTCTCTGCCGGAGCCAAAGTTTTGTGTGACGCTGCCCGATCTTGCCAAATAGAACATGCTGGCAATGCCGACGCAGAAGCCCGCGATGGCATAAGCAACATAGCGCACGGAATTCAGTTTTGCGCCGGACTGCTGGGCAGAAAGCGGATTATCGCCCAGCGCTTTGTCGTACTTGCCAAACCTTGTGTAGGTCAGGATGATCCAGCCGAGAACGGCGATCACCGCAGCGACCACGATCATGAACCACTCCTGCTTGAACAGGTCAATGACCTTGATGTCGTTTAGCTTATAGCCGCTCAGTGTCTTTGACACCAGATAGGAAACAGCGCCTCTTGCGGAGAACATAATGGCAAGAGAGCCGATGGTGCTCATAATGCGGAATTTGATGGACACAAAGATGTTCAGCAGGTAGAAGATCTCGCTCAGGAGCACACTGACGACCAAGGCGACGAACACGCTGAGCCCGGTGCAGCCCATGGCATTGATGATCTCAATGGAGATCAGCGAGTTCAGCGCCAGCACCGCGCCTGCCGAAATGTCAAAGTTGCCGTGGGCAAAGACAAAGCTCAGGCCGACACACAGGATCATCAGCGGTACGATCTGACCGATCAGGGAGCTGATGCTGAACGAGGAGAACAGTCTTCCGCCCGTGGCGATGCCGAAGATCACAACAATGAGCAGCAACAGACCGTATCGGATGACGGTATTTTTGTTCCGCTTTAGGAACAGTCCGGTCGAGGTCAGCCGAGGTGTTTTCTTTTCCATGTTTTCCATGCCGACCTCCTTAAATCATGTAACCGATGATATCGGTGTCGCGCAGATTTTCGTTGCGCACGAATTCCTTTGCGATTGCGCCGTCCTTCATGATCTCAATGCGGTCGCTCATGCCGATGAGCTCCGGCATTTCCTCGGAGATGATGACGATGGCGTAGCCCTCTTTCTTAAGGCGGTACAGAAGCTGATACATGGTCGTCTTGACGCCCACATCAACGCCGCGCGTGGGAGAATCGAAAACCAAAATGCGGGAGCGGTTGCCGATCCATTTGCCGAAGGAGACCTTCTGCTTGTTGCCGCCCGACAGCTCCCGCACATCCTGATTGGCAGAGGAGCACTTGATGCGCAGGGCGTCGATCTGTTCCTTGGCGAATTCCTTCTCGCGGGAGTCCGGGATCAGACCGTAAACCTGCAAAAGATCCGTTGCTGACAGGCAAAGGTTATCGCGAATCGTGGCAGGCAGGATTAAAGTCTCCTTATCTCTGTCCTTGCTGATATAACCGATGCTGGCTTTGAAGGCATCCTGAATGCTCCGGATTTCATAGGGCACCGTTGCAAGCCTGGGACGTTCTTCCTCCAGCGCCACGGGACGCAGCGGTTTTTTCAAGAGCTTTCTTGCCGAGTTTTGGAGCATCCGAACCGTAGCGTGAAGTCTCTGGCGGTTGACTGTGCGCTTCATTTTTGCGCTCATCTGCTCGGGTGCGTAGGCAACCACCCTTCCCTGACGGATTTTTTCCATGCCGAACAGGAGCTTGCCAAGCTCGTGCATCCCGCTGCCGGACAGACCGCCGATGCCGACAATCTCGCCGCAGTGGACGGCCAGGTCGATGTTCTTCAGGCTGTCTGTAGTGACGGCTTCTACGCTGAGGGCGACCTGCTCTTCGCAGGAGGGGTCAAAATCCGCGCGGTAGTAGCTACCCTCAATCTTGCGGCCGACCATGGTCTGCTTGATGTGATCCTCGTTGAAGTCTTTCTTTTCAATGTTGGCGATCAGCTCGCCGTCACGCAGAACCGTCAGAAGGTCGCAAGTCTCCATCAGCTCGGGAAGGTCGTGGGAGATGAAGAGGACGGCTTTGTTATTGGCGGCGAAGTCGCGCATGATCTCGTGGATTTTCTCTCTGCCGTCCTGTGAAAGCGCGGTGGTGGTTTCGTCAATGATGAGAAGCTGGGGCTCGTAATACAGCGTTTTGGCGATCTCCACCATCTTTCGGGTTTCAAAATTGTAGGAAATTGCGGGCAGGCTCACATCAATGTCCAGCCCCACAGCGGCAAGCGCCTTGCGTGCCTCTGCCTCCATGGCGGCGCGGCTGACAAAGCCCGCTTTTCCGAAGCGGCTTTCCTCGCCAAGGAAGATGTTTTCCGCAACGGAAAGATAGTCGATGGTGCCGACCTCTTGCACGATCATACCGATGCCGTGCAGTCGGGCATCTCCCGGGTCGGAAGGCTTGTACGGCTTGCCTTTCAACCAAACCTCGCCGGAAGTGATGGAGTGAATGCCGCAGATCATGGAGGAAATGGTAGATTTTCCGGAACCATTCTCACCGATGAGTCCGTGAACCCTTCCCAATTCAACTTGCAGATCAACGCCGTTTACCGCTACCACTTCACCGAAATGCTTGGTTATTTTTTTGGTCTCTACAATGATCTCTCCCATAGCGTCACCCCTTGTTTGTTTCGGTGGATTCATTATAACATTGATTGCTCGACCAAAAAAGATATTTCCTTTTGTTGTTTTGTGTTATTTTTTGCGATTTTTGATCTCAATTTTTGTTATTTTTCTCCCTACTGTTGATTTTTGTTGTGGAAGGTGTATAATTTTTATTGAAATCAATCGCAATTTATAGGAGATATTATGGAACAGCGTCATGAAGTCATAGAATTCCCCGGAAATTCTCCCATCAAGGTCTTTATTCATAAGATTGGCGAGGTCGGCACCCATTGGCATCAGTCCATCGAGCTGCTGTATTTGGCGCGTGGGAATGTCGACATCCTGCTGGGCGGCGAGATGTATCAGCTTGCGGAGGATGATTTGTTTTTGATCGGTCCGAATATCCCCCATTCTCTCCGCTCGGAAAACGCCACTATGATCGCCGTGCAGATCAAACTGGATTATTTGACAGCAATCCCCCGGCAGCTTTTACAAAACGGGTATTTTTTGAATCTGCAGGATGCGCACAGCAAGGCACATCCGGACGGCTTGCATGAGATCAAACATTGCGTCGCTCAACTCTTGAAAATCAACATTGAGGGCAGAACCCACATCAATCTTCTGAATGTGTCCATCTGCTATCAGCTGGTCTACACGCTGTTTTCCCATTATTATTGTGAAAACACGAAAAAGGAACGCTATTCCGACGGACAATTAGAGCGTTTGCAGAACCTGCTGGACTACATCAACACGCATTTTCAGGAGCCGCTCCCGCTGGACAAGCTCGCGGAGATTGTCGCCCTGACACCGGCGCATCTTTCCAAAATATTCAAGCAGTTTATGGGCGTAACGCTGAGCGAGTATATCAAAACCATCCGTATTCATCGGGCTGCCCGATATCTGACCGCGACCGGTCTCTCCATTGAAGAGATTTGCGCAAAATGCGGTTTTCCCAATACGCATTCCTTTATTGATGCCTTCCGTGCAAAATACAACGATCTTCCGAGCCATTGGCGAAAGACGCATAAAGCCACCACAAAAATGGAGGCAGACGTCCGCAGCGAAAAGTCCATCGGCTACTACAGCAGCGACTCGTCGATCCTCTACAGCTCGATCTCGGACTTTATCAAAAAATATGCCGAGCAGCCGCCCACCGCGCAGGAAGAGCCCATCGCGGAAATGACGACCGAACGGCTTACCATCCGCACCGACCGCCCCACAGTGCCGTTGCAGCATAACGAGCGGGCGATGATCGGCGTCAGCCGTGCGGAGGAACTGCTTTGGGAGCCGGTGCAGAATATGCTGCGGGAAGCGCAAAAGACCATCGGCTTCCGCTATGTGAAAATGCACTCCATTCTCGACGACAGCATGATGCTCTACAGCGAGTACGGCGATTCGATCCATTTCAATTTCCTGCTGATCGACCGAGTGTTCGATTTCCTGAAATCCATCGGACTAAAGCCCTATGTGCAGCTTTCATTTATGCCGAAGGCCCTCGCGAGATTTCCGGATAAGACCACCTTCTTCACCGATGTCATTACCTCTCCGCCGAATGACTATCAAAAATGGAACCAACTTATCAGAACGCTTGTGCTCCACCTGATCGAACGCTACGGCATGGACGAGGTTCTTTCATGGCCCTTCGCAGTATGGAACGAGCCGTTTACCTCCGTGAAGCTGTTCGGCTTTGCAAGGGAGCAGGAGTATTACGAGCTGTTTGCCAATACCCGCGCGACAATCAAGGAGATCGACCCAAGGCTCCGCGTCGGTGGTCCCTCCCACTTCTCCGCCTACGGAAAACGGGATGACAGCCTGTTCCGCTTCCTGTCATGGGCGCAGAGCAATAAGTGCCTGCCCGATTTTTTGGATGTGCATTACTACGACACCGACTGCTCAAAGCTCTTCTTGGACAGCGACGGCATCAAAATCTCCACACAGCTTTCCGCCTCGGTCACGTCCTTTATACAGTACTGCAAAAGCATCCATCGGGAGCTGGAGCAGCGCGGCTTCGGTGAGATCCCCATCTATCTGACCGAATGGAATTCCACCACCTCCCACCGCGATCTGCTGTCGGATACCTGCTTTAAGTCTGCGTACATCGTGAAAAACCTTCTGGAAACCTATGATTCGTTTGCGGCAGTCGGCTACTGGCTGCTGACTGACCTGCACAAGGAGAGCCTGCTGAATGACAAACTGTTCCATGGCGGACTGGGGATGTTCACCATGAACGGCATCAAAAAGCCCGCCTTCCACGCCTTCCACCTGATGTCCATGCTCGGCGACGAGCTGATCGAAAAGGGCGACGGTTATTTCGTCACGAAAAAAGGAAGCAGCCTTGTTATTCTGCTTTACAATTACCATCATTTCTCCAACGCCTACGCCAATGAAGTCGGGATCAACTGCACCTATACCTCTCGCTATTCCGTCTTCCCGGACCAAAAAAGCAAAGCGGTCACTTTGGTATTTCCGAATATGAAGGGCTCTTATGTGGCAACGCATTCCATCGTAAATCGCGAAAACGGCTCCGCGTTCGACGCCTTCCTGAAAATGGGCGCCGTAGAACCCCTGACGGAAGCCGATACAGAATTCCTGAAAGCGCAAAGCATTCCGACGATCCTAAAACAAACCATCGACGGCGATCTCACGCTGAATATCACATTAGCGCCATTTGAAACACGCTGCATCGTCATCCAACCGAAACGAGAATAGCCGGAGCGGCGAAGCTCTGCGGCAGGAATAGATTATCGTACATGAATACACAATGCCGGCAAAATGCGTTGATCTCATTTCAGAAACCGAAGAAGCTGAGAAAGCAGCTATATACCCAAAAGTTGACTAAAAAAGCCCGGAGGATTCTCCGGGCTTGGGTATCAATATGCAGAAAGTGAGTGGATCGCATTGCTATCTCGGAAATCATTTCAGTGAGATATTTTGCTTCGCAAAATGTGATATAAGCACCTTCGGCGCTTGTGATATTTTCTGCTTATGCAGAAAGTGATATGAGATCCACCCACCGCCGCTGCGATATCACTCGCCTCGGGCGAATATCACACTGCGAAGCAGTATCTCACCCACCCGAAGGGTGGATTTCGTTGAAAAAAAGACCTGATGCTGACGCATCAGGTCTTTTTCTGGTGGGGGAAGGTGGATTCGAACCACCGAAAGCACTGCTAACAGATTTACAGT
>JBJDYD010000016.1:0-3652 GCA_051867015.1 Faecousia sp.
GTAGAACGCACCCTCTTCGTAGGGCGCGACGACTCGGCGCGCCGGTGCAGGAACTACCGGTCTTGTATAAAACTCCTTCGTGCGTCTAAGGCTCACTCCTGAGCTTCGTCAGCGCCGTGCCGTTCAGCCAGCAAAGCAGCTCCTTGGGCGTAGCAGGCAGATCGGTGGTTAAAAAACGCGTCCTGCCGGGCACCATGCGCGTCGGATCGTCGCTCTCCGCCCATGTCACCCGCTGCAAAACCGGCGTTTCACACTCGCGCAGCTCCCCTTCGGGAAGCTCCTCATGCTGCAAAAGAATCGTCGCATGAAAATTATCCGAGCTCCAGCGCCCGAAATTCGTCGTCGGGCTTTTCCAGAGCCATTTGTGCCGTTCCCTGCCGCGGGGCTTCAGATAACCGTTGTGGATGTCCTGCGTGCAGCGCATCAGCCAAATGACGTGATAGCCCGCGCGCTGGAAGAAGCTGCACACATCAAAAAAGGTTGCCTCCATCAAAAGCCCGTCCTGCAGCATCATCACAAATTGATTCCTCTGCACAAAAGCGATGACCGTCTCGCCGCCGAGGGTGATCGGCACATCGCGGTTCTCCGGCGGCACAAGGCTCTGCCATTGGCGCTTCCAGCTCTCGGGGTCTGTCTGTCGAAATTCTCTTCTCTTTCGCAGCAGCATGGGGATCTTCTCCTCTCGTTACTGTTTTTTTCTCGCCTCAATGCGGTAATCAATCATGCCCGCCGTGCTGTCCTCAATGGAGATCGCGTAGGAAACCTCTAAATAACCGCCGTTTTCCTCCATCCGGCAGTCAATGCGCTCGGTGCGGACGGTGATCATCAGCGCGCCGAAGCCGACATCATACAAAGAGCGATCCTCTTGCCCGACGACAAAGGTCATGACGGATTCCACCGTGCCGGTGCGCGTGAGGGTGACGCGATCCTTTTCAACGCGGAAGGTCGTCAGCGTCCCGCGCATACCCGTCAGCTCGCTCTCGGCATAGGAGAGGAACAGCACGCCGCCCTCTTTGCGCAGCGTCCCGTCCGTGACAAGCTTGGTCGTCTCCGGCTCCTCGCCGTGGAAGCGCTGCGTGCCTTCAATGGTCAAAAGCATCTCGCGTTCCACAATTATGCCTCCGTTGCCAGCTCGATCAGGCGGTCAAGCAGCTCGCTGTAGGGGATGCCGCTGGCGGCAAAGAGCTTCGGATACATCGAAATAGAGGTAAAGCCCGGAATGGTGTTGATCTCGTTGAACACAATCTCGTTTTTGTCATAGGTCACGAAGAAGTCCACGCGGGAAAGCCCCCTGCAGCCCAGCGCCTGATACGCGCGGATGGCGGTGTCGCGGACATCCTCGGCGGTCTGCTCGTCGATGCGGGCGGGGATATACAGGCGCGCGCAGTCGGAGATATACTTTGCGTCGTAGTCGTAGAATTCCGTGCCGGAGTCAATCTCGCCGCAGATCGAAGCGGCGGGCGCGTCGTTGCCCAAAACCGCGACCTCCACCTCGCGCCCGTTGATGAATTCCTCAATCAGAACCTTTTTGTCAAACTTCGCCGCGTTTTGCAGGGCGGTCAGCAGCGCCTCGCGGTTTTTCGCTTTGGAAACGCCGACGGACGACCCCGTTCCCGCAGGCTTGACGAACACGGGGTAGGCAAACCTTGCCTCCGCCGCGTCTAAAATGCCCTCGGGATTTGCCGCAAGCTCCTGCGCCGTGACAAGCTGCCACGCCGCCTGACGGATGCCCGCGCAATCCACGACGAGCTTCGTCAGCGTCTTGTCCATGCATGCGGCAGAGGCAGCGACGTTCGGGCCGACATAGGGAATGCCCGCAAGCTGCAAAAGCCCCTGCATCGCGCCGTCCTCGCCGTTTTCGCCGTGCAGGACGGGAAACACCACATCAATGCGCTCCCGCACGACGCAGTCCCCTTCAAAGCTCAAAAGTCCCTGTCCCCGCACGGGGGAGATTGCGGCGCGGCGGTTTTGCTCGCAATGCAGCCATTCGCCGCCGGGCAGCTTGCTGTAGTCCTTGCCGCCATAGAGTACCCAATCGCCGTTTTTCGTAATGCCGACGGGGAATACATTATATTTTTCCTGATTCAAATGGTTCAGCACCGACTCCGCCGAACGGAGCGACACCTCATGCTCCGGCGACATGCCGCCGAAGAGCACGCAAACGCTGAGTTTCTTCAAAACGAACTCCTCCGAAACAATGATAATTACAAGTCTCTATATCATATGTGATTCGCCCGGTAAAAACAAGTCCTTTTTTCCGTTTTTTCGCAATTTGCGGTGGAAATCTCCGTGCAAAGCCTATATAATAGAGCGCGAAAGGACGGTGAGGCACGAATGACCATTGATTTGACGAACGGGGAATTTCGCAGCCTGCTGGATCTGGTCTATATCGGCAACTGGATCCTCAATGCCACGCGCGGCAACGACCGCATCGAGGAATACGACCGCGTGGAAAGCAAAATTTTCGGACTGTGCACCGGCACGCCCCTGTCGGCACTGGTGGAGCATCGTCTCGGCGTGGCGTTCCCCTCGCGCGCATTTCAGGAGGGCGGCATACAGGACGCCATCGCCTATTATGAAGACGGCGTGTTTTTCGATATTCTCGCCGAGGAGCTTTCCAAACGCGATATGGGCTACCCCGAGATCACCGGCGAGAATTATGCCGAGCTGACCGAGCGGATGGAGAAATATCTCGCCGAATTCAACGATAACGGCGTAGAGAATGTCTCCGTCGAGGGCGTAGAGCCGTAAGCCTCATCGTGGCTCCCGCTGAACGCCCCACTCCGGCAGGGGCAGACGCTGCATCGCGCCGAAGACGCGGCCCTTCAGATCCGGATAGGTCTTTGAAAGGGTCGCAATCAGCTCCTTGATCTCCTGCCGCTTCGTGTTCTTGTCGGCAGGACAGCGATTTTCGATCACGGGAAGCTGCTGCTCCTCGGCAAACCGCCGCACCACGCCCTCGGTCAGATAGAGCATCGGGCGGATCTGCGTCACGCCGGTGCGGTCGAGATAGGTCACGGGCTGGAAGCAGCTCAGACGCCCCTCAAACAACAAGCTCATCAAAAAGGTCTCCACGGCGTCGTCATAGTGATGCCCGAGGGCGACCTTGGTAAAGCCCTGCTCGAGCAGCGCGTTGTTCAGCGCCCCGCGGCGCATCTTCGCGCACATGGAGCAGGGATTTTTCTCCTTCCGATAGTCGAAGATGATCGGACCGATCTGCGTCTTGACCTGCGTAAAGGGCACCTCCAGCCGCTCACACAGCGCGGCAATGGGCGAAAAATCCATTCCAAGCCCCATGTCCACCGTGATCGCCGTCAGCGAATACGGCTGCGGATAATACGCGCGCATCGCAGACAGCAGCACCAGCAGCGCCAGCGAATCCTTGCCGCCGGACACACCGACGGCGATCTTATCATTCGGCGCGATCATGCGGTAATCCTCCGCACACCGCCGCACCAAACCCATCATTCTTTGCATCAATCATCACTCCCATAAAACTCTGTAGATCGGGGACAGTTTTGGCTAAGGGCTAAGGGTGAATGGTGAATGACTATGGTGTGCTTCGCACGAATGAAAAATGCACCGACCGCACCCTCACCGTAGTAGTTTGTAACAATTAAAAGTTGTGTATCAGCCTCTGTAGTAGGCAGTT
>JBJDYD010000017.1:0-17447 GCA_051867015.1 Faecousia sp.
ATGCAGGTCAAGCAGGCGGTGGTCGGCTACGGCAAGGCGGAAAAGCGGCAGGTCATGGACATGACAAGGCGTTTCCTGAAAATGGACAAGCTCCCGCGCCCGGACGACGCGGCGGACGCGATTGCCATTGCCTTATGCCATGCGCGGAGCGCGACAAGCCGCTTGCCGCAAAAATGAGGGATTCTTTATGTTCTATTATCTGAACGGTGAAATAACGATGATGGAGGGCAATTTGGCGGTCGTGGACTGCGCCGGCGTCGGTTTTGCGTGCCGGACGACTTCCTATACGCTCTCAAAGCTCCGCGTCGGGCAGACGGCGAAGCTGTTTACTTACTGCAATATCCGCGAGGACGCATTCGATATTTACGGTTTCTCCACCCGTGACGAGCTGCGCTGCTTTGAGCTGCTGCTTGGAGTGACGGGGGTCGGGCCCAAGGCGGCGATTGCCATTTTATCCTCGACCTCACCGGAGCGCTTTATGCTCGCCATTATGACGCAGGACGAAAAGGCGCTGACGGCGGCGCAGGGTGTGGGCAAAAAGCTCGCCCAGCGCATTATTTTGGAGCTGAAGGACAAGCTCGGCGCGGTGACGGAGGTCGATTTCTCCGACGGCGCGGCTGCTGCTGCGATCCCTGCGGCGGGGAGCAATTTGGCGCTTGCGCAGGCGGCGCTGGCAGAGCTGGGCTATAATCAAAATGAGATCGGCGCGGCGCTCAAGGGCGTCAAGACCGAGGGTATGAGCACGGAGGAGATCGTGCGGCAATGCCTGCGGGCGATGGTGATGAGGTGACGGCATGAGCATTGATTTTTCACAGGAATATGAAGCGCCCCTCGTGACGACGAGCTTCACCGCAAATGACGAGGGGGAATTCTCCCTGCGCCCGAAGCGTCTGAGCGAGTACAACGGGCAGGAAAAGGTCAAGGAGAATTTGGCGGTCTACATCGAGGCGGCAAAGCGGAGAAACGAGCCGCTCGACCATGTGCTGCTCTACGGGCCTCCGGGACTGGGCAAGACGACGCTGGCAGGCGTCATTGCCAACGAGATGGGCGTGAATATTCGCATTACCTCCGGCCCTGCCATTGAAAAGGCGGGCGACCTTGCGGCATTGCTGACCAATCTGAGCGAGGGCGACATCCTGTTTATTGACGAAATTCACCGCCTGAACACGGCAGTCGAAGAGATTTTGTATCCGGCGATGGAGGATTTCGCGATTGACATTATTGTGGGAAAGGGTCCCTCGGCAAACTCCATCCGCTTAGACCTGCCGCGCTTTACCCTGATCGGCGCGACCACCCGCGCGGGGCAGCTATCCGCGCCGCTGCGGGATCGTTTCGGTGTGAGCTTCCGCTTGGAGCTGTATTCGCCGGAGGAGCTGCGCCGCATCATCACGCGGTCGGCAGCGCTGCTGGGAATGCAGATCGACCCGGAGGGCGCGCTGGAGGTCGCTTCGAGAAGCAGAGGAACGCCGCGAATCGCCAACCGCATTCTGCGCCGCGTGCGCGATTTCGCCCAGATCTACTATGACGGTGTCATTACCAAGGAGGCGGCGGATCACGCGCTGAGCAAGTTGGAGGTCGATAAGCTGGGCTTGGACGCGACCGACCGGCGGATGCTCACGGCGATCATCAAGTTCTACGGCGGCGGTCCTGTCGGCTTGGAGACCCTTGCGGCGACCATCGGCGAGGAGGCAGTCACGCTGGAGGATGTTTATGAGCCTTACCTGATGCAGATCGGTTTTTTGACCCGCACGCCGCGCGGCAGATGTGTGACACAGCTTGCCTATGACCACCTGCATTTGCACAATGACGCGGCGGAACAACTGACATTTTGAACAAATTCAAGCGGGAAAATCATTGAAATTCAACAAAAATTTGTCGGGAAGAAATAATATTTCATCAACTATTGACAAAACTGCATAAAATGCTATAATAAAAAGGTAGCTTAAAGGCGTTTTCGGCGTAAAGCCGTTCGCAATATCAACCCTGTGTCAAACCAGCAAGCATTTTTTGATGGAAATAGCGTCAGGGCAAATCACTTATCAAGAGAGGTAAACCAACATGTACGAAGACAAGACTTTAGTTTGCAAGGAATGCGGTAACGAGTTCGTGTTCACCGCCGGTGAGCAGGAGTTCTACGCTGAGAGAGGCTTCCAGAATGAGCCGCAGCGCTGCAAGGCTTGCCGTGACGCCCGCAAGAATGCTGCTCGCAGCCCGAGAGAGTATTTCACCGCTGTCTGCGCCAACTGCGGCGGCGAGGCTCGCGTTCCCTTTGAGCCGAAGACCGACCGTCCCGTGTATTGCAGTGAGTGCTTCGCGAAGATGCGCGAGAACGGCTAATCAAAGTCAAAGCAAAACGACGCTCCGTAAGGGGCGTCGTTTTTTAGTGAAGAGTGAACTGTGAATCGTGAATAGGTTGCGCGTTGGGGGCGGTGTGCTTTCTGTGAGGGTTTGCTGCGGATCGGTGACTCCTGCACCGGCGCGCCGAGTCTTCGAGCCCTACGGCGAAGGTGCAGTTAACGACCGTAGGGCACGACCACCGGGCGTGCCGACCGCGTAAGCGGCAAACGGTACAGGCGAACAGGTTTGTACACAGTCGGTAGTTCCTGCACGAGATTGCACCCGCAAGGGGTATGCCGCATCCGTAACGCTCGTTTCTCGCGAACGGCTGCGCTACCACGGCACAAGCGCCTCGCAATGACAGAAAAGGCGACCCTCATTTGTCATTGCGAGGAGCATAGCGACGCGGCAATCTCAGAGTGTAAGTTTGTACGCAATCGGTAGTTCCTGCACGCGGGCGGCTAATAGCCGCCCCTACAGCGAGGATGCGGTGCTTTTTTAGGGGATGAGGCGGAGAACGAGGGATTGGCGCTTTTCTATGAGGGCTTCATAGAGGTCTGAACTGATGCGGTTGTAATAATTGCCTTCGTAAAGGGCAAGGGTGTTATCTATGTCGATCACGGCGTAGCGGTCGGCTGCCTTGGAGCCTCGGTCAATGGAGGCAACGGGGGTATAGCTGACATTGGTGATGGCGGTGGTGCCGCTTGCGTGGTCGCGGGTGAATTCCAAATTCAGAATCAAGGATGCGTTGCAAGCGCCTTTTTCCGCTTTGCAGAAATCTCCGAGGCTGTAGGCAAGTACGACCTCCTTCGTTGCGCCGTTTTCAAAGGTGATCGTGCGGGTTTCCACCGTGCCGACCAAATGCGAATGGGAGCCGAGAATCACGTCCACACCGTTTCGGAACAGATAATCCGCCGCCTCCTCCTGCTTTTCGCTGACCTCGCTGACATTCTCGCTGCCCCAGTGCAAGGCGGCGATGATGACATCCGGCTTCTCCTGCTTGGCGGCATTCAACACAGCGTCGATTGCAGCGGTGTCAAGGTCGGAGTAGTCCGTCGTATAGTCCTTATAGAGCAGATCGACGCAGCCCGCCGCGTTTTCGGGGAGACTCAGACCGCCTAACCCCTTGGAAAAGGCGACAAAGGCAATCCGCACGCCGTTGACCTCGCGGACGACAACGGGATGCTCCGCGCGGTCGTCTGCGCTGCTGTAGGTGCCGACGGCGGTCATGCCGTTATCCTCAATGACCGCCTTGGTGCGCTGCAAGCCGCTGAAGCCGCCGAAAATGCTGTAGGAATTCGCGGTTTGCAGGAGGTCAATGCCTGCGGCACTGAGCGCGGCGGCAAGCGCATCGGGATAGCTGCCCGCCTCTATGCCGTAGGGTGTGCCGCAGAAGGTTCCCTCAAAATTGCCGATGGTGAGATCGGCAGCGGCAAGCGAGGCGCAGACCCCCTCAAATTGGGCGGAAAAGTCATAAGACCCGTTTGCGCGGCGTGCGTCTGTGAGCATTTCATCGGTCAGATAGATGTCACCCACCGCACTGACGGTCGCCACGCCGACGCCCTCTGTCGGGCGGGTACCTTCGATTGCACTCTCTCCGCAGGCGGAGAGAGAAACGATAAATATCAAGAGCAGCAGCGCCGCGACGCTCCTGCGGAATGCTTGTTTCAATGGAAAGCCTCCGTTTGTGTTTTTCTATGATTCTACAATAAAAACAAGCCGCATACAAGAGGTATTTTTAAGATATTGCCATGAAAACTTGACATCTACGTACGAATTTGCTTTCCGTAACAGCGGGCGGCTGATAGCCGCCCCTACTATACTGTGAAATTTAATGCTTTTTAAAGCAGCTTCGTCGGCGGAATGTAGGGCACGCCGACTCGACTGCGCAGCCGTTGGCGAGGAACGAGCCTTACGGATGCGGCGTACCCCTTGCGGGTGCGTGCCGTCCGCGAAGCGGCAGACGGTACGGATAAACAGATTTGTACGCGGTCGGTAGTTCCTGCACGCGGGACGTCGAGGACGCCGTCCCCTACGGCGAACTGCGATCAATCTCAAAAGCTCGCATGGTAGAAAGAAAATCTTGAGATAACAGCTTACTACGACATTGAAATAAATTACTTTAAAACAACGGCAGCCGGGTTGTATGGCTGCCGTTGCGGTTTATTCGACTGCGAATAGAATATGCGCGTTGCGGAGGTTGGAGTCGGTGATTTGGTCGTTGACGGAATAGGCGTTCTTTTCCAAGTCGCCGCAGACCGCTTCCGTAAGGTTTTGCTCCTGCAATGCGGAGATGATGCGGAATGCGATCTCCTCGATCATTCCGGCTTTCTGCGCGGAAAGGGGTTCTTCATTGCCTGTGGTGAGCAGGAATTCCAACGGCTGCGCAAGCTCGGACAAATGCGGCAGCTCCCGAAGTGCGCGGAACTGCCATTTATAATAGGGGAGATACCGTTCGTTCAACAGGAAAATTACCGCGAGCGTATGGCGG
The DNA here is from genome assembly GCA_051867015.1 of Faecousia sp. Classification (GTDB taxonomy): domain Bacteria; phylum Bacillota; class Clostridia; order Oscillospirales; family Oscillospiraceae; genus JAZOXB01. The sequence continues at coordinate 4,829 of JBJDYD010000017.1, forward strand.
ACAAATTCCGTGACGGCAAGCTGCGCGGCGGCAGATTCCCCGTGCGCGAGGCAACGGGAATAATTGTACTGCCCCGACTGCGCCATGAGCAGCAGCCTGCCCGCGAGCTTCTTTTTGCGCACATCGGGCGGAAAATACCGCAGCGCATTGCGGATGGAGGTGAATAGCCCCACATCGTCGCGGAACACTTCGCCGTTTGTCGCCTCGGCAAGCCCCTGTTCGGGGACGGAAAACCAATCCATCAAGTTGGTGATTTTCCCCGAATGCCCGATTTTCTCCCGAAAAAAGTCCTCCATGCGCAAAACGCCGTGGCGGCTGCCGCCGACAGGACTGACCCGCAGACGGGGCACGCCGCCGTATTCCTTCGGCAGCTTTGCGTAGGCGCGCTCTAAGAGAAAAGCCGTGCGGCGGTCGATGACCTCCTCGTCGGGCAGAAACAGGCAGAATGCCGGCTCAAAATCATGGTCGCGGGAGACTTCGTCGTCATAGCCGAAGCATTCCGAGCCTGCGCCCACCAGCCCCACCGCGATGATCTCCTCGAACTGCGGGAACTGCTCGTGAAGCATCGGCGCGCCGTATGCCTGATAGAACCCGCGGCACAACTCAATTCCTTGCATAGATTTCCTCCGAACGCTCCTTCAGTTCCTTGGCGTAGGCGAATCGACCGAAATAGTCAAAGGTCGGGGCGCATTTTTCACAGACAAAAGCGTAATTACCGTTGTGCGGGAGCGTCGGTGTCTCTAAAAGCGCTTCTGCTTTGTCTAAATACGCCGAGACGATTTCCTCGGACTCCAGCAGACCCAAATCCTCTGCGGCGAGGTCTGCCATGTTGAGATAGGTGATCGCCGCCTCCGCCTCGCCGTGCTCGACCCGCGCCATGACGGAAAGCGCCTTGCGGTAACAGGCTTCCGCCTCTCGAAATTGCTTTTCATCCGCAAGGGCGAGCGCCATGTTGTTATACAGTCCGCCGAGACGGGCGTCCTCCTCGGACAGCTGCGCTTCATAGATTTCCTGCGCTGCGCGGTAGAGGGGGAGCGCGTCCTTTGCCATGCCGAAGGACTTATAGACGGTTGCGGCGTTGACATAGGTCGTGCCCGCCGTCAGCGTGCCCTCAAATTGCAGGGTTTGCAGCAGGGAAAGTCCCTCGCGGACGGCTTCCAGCGCCTCCTCGCGTTTGCCTCTCTTGCGGTAAAGCCCCATTTGCTCGTTGCGGATGGTCAATGCACCGCGCTCATCGTTGCCGTTTTGCGCCTCTGTGAGCCAATAGCACAAATGACGTTCGGCGGCGTCATAGTCGTTGCGGTCGAGATAAGCGTTGAGCCTGTCCATCATGCGGCTGACGTCAATGGGGCGGATCGGCTGCTTGCCGTCCAACCCATCCGTGCAGAAGGGACAGGACGGCTCCACGTAATCCTCGCGTCTGAGCGCGCTCATGCCGCTGCCTCAGGAGATCGGCTCAAAGTCCGCCGCGCCGTGCTTGCAGAGCGGGCAGACAAAGTCCTCGGGCAGCTCGTCGCCCTCATAGACATAGCCGCAGACCTTGCAGACAAAGCCCTTCTTGCCCTCGGTTGCGGGCTTCGGCTTGACATTCTTCTGATAGTAAGTATAGGTCATCGTCTCGAGATTTGAAAGGACGCGCGCCTCGGTGATGCTGCAAATGAACATGCCATGCGTGCCGAGATCGACATACTGCTCGACCTTGAGAGACATAAAGGAATTGATATAACGCGGCAGGAAGACCAAGCCGTTGTCCGAACGCAGCGGCGTTTCGCCCTCAAACTTGTCCACATTGCGTCCGCTGCGGAAGCCGTAGCACTCGAAAACGGAGAAGGGCGCGTCGGTAGACAGGCAGTTGAGGTTCATGATGCCCGTCTGACGGATGACATGGTGGGAATAGTTCTGCTTATTGATCGTCACCGCAATGCGGTTGGGCGTGTTCGTCACCTGCGAGACGGTGTTGACGATCAGACCGTTGTCGCGCTTGCCGTCGTTGGAGGTAACGACATACAGACCGTAACCGATGTTGAACAGGGCGGTGAGGTCATTCTTGTTCGCGGTGCTGTCCTGCTGGGCAAGGTAGTCGCGGCACAGCTCGTCGGAGAGTTTTTTGATCTGACCCTTGCTCTCGTCGTTCAGGGCGGAGAGGATATGTACGGTCGTGTCGGTGAAGGTCAGATTCTTGCAGCCGTCGAGCATCGTGCGCATGGTCTTTGCCGCGAGGGGCGCCCAGCTTCCGTTCTCGATGAACGCGACGGTACGGTTGCGGTAATTGCGCTCGACCAGATGGTCAATGAAGGTGTGCATGAAGGGGAAAATGCCCGCGTTATAAGTCGTCGTCGCGAGAACGAGACGGTTATAGCGGAACGCGTCTTCAACGGCTTCCGCCATATCGGTGCGGGCGAGGTCATGCAGGACAACCTTCGGGCAGCCCTTTGCCTTCAGCTTTTCCGCAAGCAGCTCAACCGCCTGACGGGTGTGACCGTAGACGGAGGTATAGGCGATGACGATGCCCTCACTCTCCGCCTCGTAGGAGGACCAAGTCTGGTACAGATTGAGGTAATAGCCGAGATTTTCGGTGAGCATGGGTCCGTGCAGCGGGAGGATCTTCTGAATGTCGAGGTTGGCTGCCTTCTTGAGCAGTGCCTGCACCTGCGCGCCGTACTTGCCGACGATGCCGAAATAGTAGCGCCGCGCCTCGCATGCCCAGTCCTCCTCGACATCGAGCGCGCCGAATTTGCCGAAGCCGTCGGCGGAGAAGAGCACCTTGTCCAGTGCGTCATAGGTCACAATGACCTCGGGCCAATGCACCATCGGTGCGGTGACGAAGGTCAAATTATGCTTGCCGAGGCTGAGCGTCGAGCCTTCGCCCACGACAACGCGGCGGTCGGCATAGTCCGTGCCGAAGAAGTTCTGCATCATGGCAAAGGCTTTTGCCGACGAGACAATCGTCGCCTCGGTATAGACCTTCATAAACTCCGCGATGTTGGCGGAGTGGTCCGGCTCCATGTGCTGCACGATCAGATAATCGGGCTTGCGGCTGCCGAGGGCGTTTTGAATGTTGTCCAGCCACTCGTGGGTGAAACGGGCGTCCACCGTGTCCATGATGGCGACCTTTTCATCGACGATGGCGTAGGAGTTGTACGCCATGCCGTTGGGGACGTCATATTGCCCCTCGAACAGATCAACCTCGTGGTCATTGACGCCAAGATAGAGAATGGATTCCGTGATCTTTTGATTCATAGTAAAGCTCCTTTACTTAAAATACAGAGTTACAGGCACTCAGCCGAGAATGCCGAGGGATGTCAGAACGGTAAGTGCGCCGCCCATGACGAGGAAATAGAGAATCGTTGAGGGAATGAGGCAATCCACCGCAAGCTTGGTATCGCGGCGGTATTCCTTGCACCAAACCACCGCAGTGACCGGCGCGGGACTGCCGAATAAGATGGCGAGAATCAGCGCGCTTTGTAGGGGCAGAAGGAAGTACAGCACTGCAAATACGATGCAGGGGTAGAGTAAGACCTTCCAAACGGAGTATAGGATGGCGGTGCGGTTTTTGCGCCACGCGAAAAGACCGTATTGCCGGATCAGCATACCGATCAGCAGCAGCGAAAGCGGGGATACGACGGCAGCCAGCGCGTCCAAGGTGTATTGCAGAAAGGAAGGCAGCGGCGTGCCGGTCACGGAGAGAAGCGTGCCGATCACCACGGCAAGCAGACAGGGTGAGAGCAGCAGCTTATAAAGCGGCTGACGGTTCTTTCGCAGTCCGCTGCCCAAAAACAGCGGATGGTGCAGCCCCCAAATCAGCAGATCCATCACCGCGCCGTGGACGAAAACGATCAGCATCTGCGCGTCCGGCAAAAACAGCCGCAGCAGCGGGATGCAGACGAAGGAGGTGTTGCCGATGCCGCTGATATACCGCAGCAGCGCGCGCCGCTCCGGCTCCTCCTTGCGAAACAGGAACAGCGAAACGAAAAACGGCAGCAGCGCAAACACCGGCGTTGCAATCAGCGCCGGCAGCCCGGCAGCCAGCAGCGTCTGCCTGTCTACAGAGGCGAAGGTCGTCAGCAGCAGCGCCGGAAAACAGACGTTCAGCAGCAGCGACGGCAGCACCTCGGCGGCATTTTCCTTTACCAAACGAAACCGCGAAGCAAAATAGCCGAGACAGATCACCAACAGAAAAAACAAAAACCCGTCAAGCTGCATAAACCCTCCCAAGCGCACCGCCTGTCGAAGCATGCGGCAAAACCGCCAAAAACCAAGAATATCATACTCCATCCCGCCCGGGAAGTCAACCCGCCGCACCCCTATGCGCATGATTGGACACAATTTTTTTTACTTTTTTCAAAAGAATTCGGCAAAGTACGATTTATAGGACAGGGAATGTGCTATATTTCAATTAATGGAACCCGAACGAAGCGAAAGGGCGAAATGCTGAGATGAGAAAAAGAAAAACAGGGAAACTGCTGTACGCAGAATCCCTGAATTCCTTACTGATATATCTCTAAACTTCGATCCACAAGGCAGTCTAAAGACAAACCTTGACTTTACTATCATACCACCTATTTGGATGAAAGTCAATCAATGCGCATGGAAAGCACGCTATAAAAGCACAAATTTTTGATATACTAATATATTTCTAAAAAAATATCTTGACAAACAAGACAGAATGTGCTAATTTCATAATCAAGGGATACTTAATTAGACAAAATAAGGAGCGTGAGAGAATTGGAAGGCTGTCCGGCGCATTTTCGAAAAGACGGAGAAAATACTATCTTGCAGAGCCTGAAACAGCACTGTGAAAACACCGCACGATATGCGGGCGAGACGTTGAGGACGGTGAAATTACGGTCCGCGGGTGAATTGGCAGGCTGGCTGCATGATATGGGGAAGGCGAAAACGGCGTTCATGGAATATCTCTTCGGAAACGGCGGAAAACGAGGCTCAGTCAACCACACCTTTGCGGGCGCAAAATATCTGCTGTCTCGATTTCATGGGGATGCATGTGAGAGCTTTTCGGATTTCGCTGCGGAGCTGCTTGCTTATGCCGTTGGTGCGCATCACGGGACGTTTGACTGCGTGAATGAGGAGGGGAGGGATGAACTGCTTAGAAGATTGAACGCAACGGAGATCGACTATGAAGAGAGCTGCCGAAATTTCTTCTCGCAGTGTATTACGGAGAAAGAAACGGCGGTGCTGTTCCAAACGGCAAGCGATGAGATTGCTGTACTTGCCGAACGCATTGACCTTTACGCGCAAAGTGCGGAGGAACGCGATTTTTATCTCGGGCTGCTGGCAAGGCTGTTACTCTCTGCGGTGATCGAAGGCGACCGCCGCGACACGGCGGAATTTACATATGCCATGGCGTATCCTGCCCCGCCGCCCGATTCTCGTGCGATATGGGAAGTGTGCCTGCGCAAAACAGAAGAATATATCGGTACCTTCTCCTGTGAGCGACCGATCGACCGTGTACGGCAGACAATATCGGAGCGTTGTGCGGCATTTGTCGGCGAGGCACACGGGATCTACCGACTGTATTTACCGACGGGTGCCGGGAAAACAATTGCCGGACTTCGCGCTGCGCTGCACCATGCGCAGATACACGGGAAAGAACGCATTTTCATTCTTTCACCGCTGCTGTCCGTTACGGAGCAGAACGCAGAAGTCATTCGCAAGTGCATCGCAGATGACCAACTGATCTTGGAGCATCACAGCAACCTCGTGCAGACGAGAGATGACGGTGAGGAGGATGAAAATGAGCTGTTTGCCGAGAATTGGCGCAAGCCGATTGTGATCTCCACCCTTGTCCAATTTTTGAACACGCTCTTTTCGGGAAAAACGACCTGTATTCGCCGCTTTCAGGCGCTCTGCAACAGCGTTATCGTGATCGACGAGGTGCAGACCGTACCGCCGCGCATGGTTTCTCTTTTTAACTACGCGATCGAGTTTTTGACGGAATTCTGCAATGCGACGGTGATCCTCTGTTCAGCGACGCAGCCTGCGCTGGAAATGGCACAGCGTCCGCTGAAGAAGCCGCCTGCCGATGTGTTCCCGGTGGACGAGGCACTGTTTGCCTGCTTCCACCGCACGGAGCTGCGGGATGCGGGAAGGCTGCAGCTGGAGGAGATCCCTTCCTATTTGATGGAGCACGCGGAGGGCAGCGCATTGATCGTCTGCAACAAGAGATCGGAGGCGGCGCAGATTTATCGCAGCCTTGCGGGACGGGAGGTATTTCACCTGTCCGCTTCCATGTGCGCCGCACATCGAAACGATACCCTTGCTGCGCTCAAGCAGTTGCTGCCAAACGGCACGCCGATCTGCGTTTCTACGCAGGTCATCGAGGCGGGGGTTGATATCTCGTTTGACTACGCGATCCGTCTGATGGCGGGGATGGACAATATCCTGCAAACTGCCGGACGCTGCAACAGAAACGGGACGAGTGAGTATGCAGCTGTAGATATCCTTTGCTGCGCGGACGAGAACTTGAGCAAGCTAAAGGATATCAAACAGGCAAAAGAGGCTACGCAGGAGCTGCTTTCGAATTTCAAAAACGATCCGCGGAGGTATGACGATGATCTCGCATCGGAAAAGGCAATTACGGCATACTACCGTCGGCTCTATCATGGCATGGCAAGCGGGGCGCAGGATTATTCTCTTGGGAAGAACGAGCCGAGTCTGTTCAGCCTGCTTTCTGACAATGCGGCGTTTGTCAAACGGTGCAGCACGGCGCAACGTTTTTTACTTCGACAGGCATTTCAAACCGCAGGTGCGGCGTTTACGGTCTTCGACGAGAATACGACGGATGTGCTTGTCCCCTACGGTGAGGGAAAAGAACTGATCGCACAGCTGCAAGGGGAATATGCGGCACGCGACGCAAGCTATTTTGCTTCATTGGTGCAGAAAGCGAAGCCTTATTCGATCTCACTATATAAATACCAAATGGATGCGCTGGTGAAAGCGGGCGGCGTGCATCAGCACAATGGAATTTGGCTGTTGGACACACGATACTACGACGGTAACGGCGTCGGATTGACAACGGATGCTTTGCCGCAGGAATTCTGGGAGGTGAATTAAATGCAGCATAAAAACATTGTAGAATTTGAGGTCAGCGGTGCCTATGCCCTTTTTACCGACCCGATCATGCGCATCGGCGGCGAGAAGTGCAGCTATCAGGTGCCGACCTATGAGGCGTTGAAGGGAATCGCTTCTTCCATTTATTGGAAACCAACCTTGATTTGGTACATAGATGCGGTACGCGTGATGAACCGTATTCAAACGGAGTCAAAGGGGATCCGCCCGATCCGCTATGACGGCGGGAACGACCTGTCTTTTTATACCTATTTAAAAGACTGTCGCTATCAGGTTCGTGCCCACTTTGAGTGGAATATGAATCGACCGGAGCTGGCAGGCGACCGCAACGAAAACAAGCACTATGACATTGCTAAACGCATGATCGCGCGCGGCGGCAGGCGTGATATCTTCCTTGGCGCGAGAGAATGTCAGGGCTATGTGGAACCATGCGTTTTTGGAGAGGGAACAGGCTTCTACGATGATGTCAACGAATTGAGCTTTGGAGTGATGCACCACGGCATTACCTACGCCGATGAGGCGTATTCTCCGGAGACTGAAGGACAAATGACGGGGCGGTTCTGGTATCCGGTCATGCGCAAGGGCGTAATCACCTTTGTGAGGCCGGAGAACTGCCCGTTGACCAAAGAGCTTCGGCCGATGAGAATGAAGCCGTTCGGCGAAGCACAGGGAAATTTCAGCGGACTGCGGGAATTTGAGGAGGTGGAGTGATGGGACTGCTGCAAATGGCGTGCAAGACCTATGACACGCACGCGGCGCTTGCGGGCAAAGAGATTGAGAATAGACCGACGCTCTGCCCGGTCGCGCATATTCTGCAAAAGGCACAGCTCGAAATTACGCTGGAGGCAGACGGCAGCTTTGTCTCGGCAAGTGCGGTGGACAAGGACAACTGCGCGACGGTCATTCCTGCTACAGAGAAGTCCGCAACGCGTTCGGGTAAAAAGCCTGCGGCACATCCGCTGTGTGAGCAGCTTGCCTATCTTCTGCCGGAGAACGGGGAGAAATACGAGGAATATTTGGCTGGCTTACAGGCGTGGTGCGATTCTGACGCGGCGCATCCGAAGCTGCGCGCGGTTCTTAACTATGTCCAAAGCGGGAACATTGTAAAGGATCTGACCTATGCCAAGCTGATCGAGGCGGATCAAAACGGGAGGGTTTCGGAAAAGGACGAAAAGGCACTCATTCGTTGGCGCGTCTATGACGGAAGCGAGGAAAGCGCCTGCTGGAAGGATCCTACGCTGTTTGGGGCGTTTCAGAGGTACTACGCGGCGCTGTGCAAGGACAATCCAAAAGAGCTTTGCCTTGTGACGGGAGAAGTGGATACGCTTGCGCAGAGCCACCCAAAGGGGATCGTCGCGGCAAACTACGGCGCGAAGCTGATCTCTGCCAACGACAGCAGCGGCTTTACTTATCGCGGACGCTTTACAGAGGCACGACAGGGCGGAACGGTCAGCTTTCTTGCCTCGCAGAAGGCGCATTTTGCGCTGCAATGGATCGCGGCGGCGGACGGTGTCAACATCGGCGGACGCACCTTTGTGTGCTGGAATCCAAACGGAAAGAAGGTGCCGGAACCGACGAAAACGCCGTTCCGCGCGCGGGAAGAGAAGCCGATTTACGAACCGACACAGTACCGTAAGGAGCTGTACAAAACGGTAACCGGCTTTCAAAATGCCCTGAAGGATGAGGATGTCGTCCTTGCTGTCTTCGACGCGGCGACGACGGGACGCCTTTCACTGACCTATTACCGTGAGTTCCGCGCTTCGGATTATTTGGAGCGGATGGAGCGCTGGTTTGCAACCTGCTGTCTGCCGCGTTATCAGTTCGGCATACAATCCCCCTCCATCGGGCAAATCGCGCTTTTTGCCTTCGGTACGGAGCGGGAGGAGAAGCAAAAGCTGCGCGTTATGCTGGACGACCGCATTTCTCGGGAGCAGACGGAACGGCTGTTGCGCTGTGTTACGGAAGGCGCGGCGATTCCCTATGACATTGTGCGCGCGTTAAAACAGCGGGCGACGATGCAAACGGCGTACAACGACAGGGAAAACTACAAAAATGTGCTTTTCACCGCTGCTGCGGTGATACGAAAATTTTACAATGACAGGGCAGATAAGGAGGAATGGCTTATGGCACTTGAACCGGAGAAACGGGATTGCAGCTACCAATACGGTCGGCTGCTGGCAGTGATGGAGAAGGTGGAGCGCGAAACCTATACGGATGAAAACGAGCGTGAGCCGAATGCCGTGCGGATGCAGATGATGTTCAGCGAGAATCCGTTCCACGGCGCAAGAGTTTTGGATGAGAAGCTGAATCCGTATTTCAGACAGCTCAAACCCGGAAGAAGAGCTTACTTCCGCAAGCTTTTAGGTGAAATATGGGAGATCATCGGCAGCTTTGATGCGAAAGAGCAAAAACAACCTTTACGCGATACTTATATTCTCGGCTATTATCTCCAGCGCATGGACTTTTACAAATCTAAAAAAACAACGGAGGATGAAAACGATGAGCGTACTGAAGAACAAAATTGATTTTGCGGCATTGATCACGGTGAAAATGGCAAATGCCAACGGCGATCCGCTGAATGGCAACCGACCGCGCACGGACTATGAGGGCTACGGCGAGATCTCGGATGTGTGCATCAAGCGCAAGATTCGCAACCGGATGCAGGACATGGGCGAACGCATTTTCGTGCAGTCAGAGGACCGCTGCGACGATGGCTATCCCAACCTCAGAAAACGCGCGGAAGCGACGATGGGTAAGCTGAAGGATAAAGAGGAATATGCCAAAAAGGCGTGCGAGACATGGACGGATGTCCGCACCTTTGGGCAGGTTTTTGCCTTCAGCGGTGATAAAAAGGATGGCGTTTCCGTCGGCGTACGCGGACCTGTCACCCTGCATCAGGCGGTCAGCGTGTTACCGGTGGAAGTACATACCATGCAGATCACAAAGAGCGTCAACGGCGAGGACAGCGATAAGCGCGGGTCGGACACGATGGGTATGAAGCACATGGTGCGTTTTGGATTGTATCTGCTGAAAGGTTCGATCAATGTCCAGCTTGCGGAAAAGACGGGCTTTACGGAGGAGGACGCGGAGCTTGTGAAGAAATGCCTGCTGACGCTGTTCGAAAACGACGCCTCCTCGGCAAGACCCGAAGGTTCTATGGAGGTTCGCAGGCTTTACTGGTGGAAGCACAATTGCCAATCGGGTCAGTATTCCTCGGCAAAGGTACACCGCTCCCTGACCATCGAGAAAAAGAAGGAGGTTCCGACCTGCTTTGAAGATTATATAGAGAAGCTGGAGCCGCTGGAGGGGCTGACGCCGGAGATCCTCGATGGAATGTAAGGAGGAAGACTTCCTCCAACTGTCGGGCTTGCAGCATTTTGCCTTTTGCCGTAGACAATGGGCGCTGATCCATTTGGAGCAGCAATGGGCGGAAAACCTGCGGACGACCGACGGGGAATTGATGCACGCGAGGGCACATGAGGCGGGAAACAGGGAACGGCGCGGGGATTCGCTGATCACGCGCGGCATGTACATCCGTTCTCCCACGCTGGGCGTTGCGGGGCAATGCGATGTTGTGGAGTTTCATCGCGCGCCGAAGGGTGTGCCGCTGGTTGGACAAGAGGGACTTTGGCAGCCCTACCCGATCGAGTATAAACGCGGGGCGCCGAAGGAACACAACGCAGATGCGCTGCAACTGTGCGGACAGGCGCTGTGCTTAGAGGAAATGCTGTGCTGCGAGATCCCGGTTGGCGCGCTGTTTTACGGACAGACACGCAGAAGACAGGAGATCGTATTTACCGCAGAGCTTCGCACGCAGGTCAGAGAGATGCTTTTACAGATGCATGAGCTTTACCGCCGTGGGCATACGCCGAAAGTCAAACCAACCAAAAGCTGCAATGCCTGCTCCTTGCGGGAGCTTTGCCTGCCTGCGCTGATGAAACAGGTAAGCGCCGCGAGCTATCTGCGGGACGCAACGGAGGAATTATGAGACAGCTGCTCAATACTCTGTTTATTACCTCGGAAGAGGCATACGCAACGCTTGATGGGGAGAATATCGTCATCAAAAAAGGGGAGGCTGTCGCGGCACGCTATCCGCTGCATACGCTGCAGGGTGTAATTAGCTTTTCCTATGCAGGTGCTTCTCCCGCACTTATGGGCGCTTGCGCAAAGCGCGGTATTGATCTGGTGTTTTGCACACCGCGCGGGAAGTTCCTTGCAAGATGCTGCGGCGAGAGCAGGGGAAATGTCCTCTTACGACGGACGCAGTACCGTGCGGCAGACGATCTTTCGGAAAGCAACCGCCTTGCGCGGAGCTTCATCTTCGGGAAACTGCACAATGCGCGCTCAAATTTAGACCGTATGCGCAGAGACCATCCGCTTCGCGTGGATTGCGAACGCTTTGCGGCTGCATCGGAGAGCTTGAAGGCGCTTTTACCGCAGGTTTTACAGGTGCAATCGGCAGATTCCTTGTTGGGTTTAGAGGGTGCCGGTGCAAACATCTATTTTGCCTGCTTCGATGATATGATCCTGCGGGAGAAGGAGGCGTTCTTCTTCTTTGGGAGAAATCGCCGCCCACCGTTGGATCGCGTCAACGCGCTGCTCTCCTTTGCGTATACGCTGCTGGGAAATGACTGTGCCTCGGCATTGGAGGCGGTGGGGTTGGATGCCTACGTCGGCTTCCTGCACCGGGATCGACCGGGGCGCACCTCCCTCGCGCAGGACCTTTTAGAGGAGCTGCGTCCATGCTTTGCAGAGCGCTTCGTTCTGACGATGATCAATGACCGCATTCTCAGCGCGCAGGATCTGGAGGTACAGGAAAATGGCGCGGTTCTGCTGACGGAGGAGGGAAGACGCAGCTTCCTGCGGCAGTGGCAGACACGAAAAAGCGTCCAGATCATGCACCCGTTTTTAAAAGAAAAACTGCCGTGGGGACTTGTGCCATATGTGCAGGCACTTTTGCTGGCTCGATATTTGCGCGGTGACTTAGATGCCTATCCGCCGTTTTTGTGGAAGTGAAAGTATGTTAGTTGTGATTACTTACGATGTCAATACAACGGAGGCAAGCGGCAGAAAGCGGTTGCGCCAGATCGCAAAGCAATGCGTCAATTACGGTCAACGCGTGCAGAACTCCGTATTTGAGTGTCTCCTTGATGCCGCACAGTGCAAAAAATTGCAGGCAAAGTTGTTGGCAATCATGGATGAGAGCTGTGACAGCTTGCGGTTTTACTATCTCGGAGATCGCTATCAGACAAAGGTCGAACATTTCGGTGCAAAACAGGGCTATGCGCCGGATGATATTTGGATGGTTTAGCGAACCGCAAGTAACCATCCAAACACAGGGAGGTTCGCGCGAAAAGAATAATATTTATTTCATATAAGATGACTGATACCTCCAATATTTTTAATGCGCAAACCTCCATAAAGCCTCTAAATTGGCACTTTTAGCAATGCTGTAGTAATACTGCACAAATTGCGACTTACGTTTTGTGCAGTATTACTGTCGCACCCCGCACGGGGTGCGTGGATCGAAATA
>JBJDYD010000018.1:0-3641 GCA_051867015.1 Faecousia sp.
TGTCGGGCAGCCCGATCATACAGGACGGCAAGCTCATCGGCGCCGTGACCCATGTCCTGATCAACGACCCCACACAGGGCTATGGTATCTTCATCGAAAATATGCTCAATGCGGCAGCATAAATGACACCCCGGATGGAAAGAACCATCCGGGGTGTCATGAAAGAAAAATTTCCTTTATGGGAGTATCACCGGGTAATGCATTCCCGGATATACAATCCTGCCATGGGAACAAAGCAAATTCCCATGAAATTGCGCAGCTTCATTTTACAACGCGCGTTTTTTTCACTGACAAAATGAACACCGATGGAATTTGAAATGCAATTTCCAATTGACATTATCACGATATCGTGATATAATAATAACAGGGAGAGGAGTATGATTTGAAATGCCGGTGTTATCAAGATTTTACGGAATAATCATCAGAATGTATTTTTTACAAAGTGAGCATAATCCACCGCATATTCATGCGATTTATAATGATGATGTTGCAGCAATTGATTTTATGAACGGAGAAGTCCTCGAAGGTTATCTTCCTCCGAAGGCGCTTGCTATGGTACGAGAGTGGATTTCGATTCACAAATACACGCTGCAGGAAATCTGGAGCACACAGGAATTTCAAAAAATTCCGCCGCTGGAATAGTGAGGTTTGTTATGTTTCATAAAATAAAAAGCGTTTCACCGCTTTCTGATTTTGATTTGAGCGTGCAGTTCAGTGAAGGCATTACCAAACGATATGATTGTAAGCCGTTGTTTGAAAGAATCCCTGCCTTTGGCTATTTGCAGGAGCATCCGGAGGTATTTGACTGTGTTGTCGTTGATGTGGGAGGCTACGGTATCATTTGGAGCGACGAACTGGATCTGTCCTGTGATGAACTGTGGGAACACGGTGTGCGGATAAATACCCCCTTTGATGGGCTTATGGCATTCAGTGATGCTACAGAGTTGTGGGGACTAAACGAAAGCACGCTGCGGAAAGCAATCACCTATGGAAAGCTTGTCAATGGAGTAGATGTTTGCAAATTCGGTAAGCAATGGGTCGTCTCTGTGGATGCCATGGAGCGGGAATATGGAGCAGCAAAGCACTGATTGTGTGTCACGGGGACGGGTTTCTTGACATATTTTGCTGCATACATGCCTGCCGGTGCAAAACACCCCAATCTAAAAAACCACGCAAAAGGCAAAACCGTTGCCTTTTGCGTGGTTTTTTATTTTTGAAGCGTATTTATTCTCCGGTATCCTCCGAGGTTTCCTCATTTGATTCGGTCGGAGTTTCAGAGGAAGGTTCGGTGGGCGGTTCCGTACTTGGCTCTGTCGGAGTTTCGGTAGACGGCTCCGTCTCGGGTTCAGTTGTGGGCTCAGTGCTGGGCTCAGTTGTGGGTTCAGTGCCGGGCTCGGTCTCCTCCTCGGTAACAATGTGGGCGATTTCGCGGTCGCGGCGGTCATACTTCGAGTAGCAGACAGCTTCCTTTGAGATCAAATCCCCGTCCTTGTCGTACTTGTACATATAGGTTGTCACATTCGCGCCGTCATAGGCGGTCTGGATAACGTCGCCCTCTTTATAGTCTTGGTATCTGCTGTAGTCCGGCATATCGGGCGAGATATCAACGATCTTCTCCTCGGAGTTAAACCATGCGGTGATCTCATAGTCAAGCTCAACGGTATAATCCTTCGTCTCCGTGCCGACAAAGGTAATATGCACATAACCGTCGGAGACGGAGGCATCGATGCGGATGGGATGCGTTGTGTTGTTGCGGAACTTATAGTCAAGGCTTCCCCAATAGATCGTCGCGTCCATGCCGTAGGGAATGTAGGACGGGAGATATTGGTGTTCGGCGCGTTCGATTACTTCCAAATCCGCTTTCAGGGTGCACCAGAAAACCGTGGAAGCAACCTGACAGACGCCGCCGCCGAGCTGATTTTCCGTTCTGCCGCCGACATACACGCCCGCTTCTCCGTAGCCCTTTTCCGCAGTGCGTTCGCCGACAATCTCGTTGAAGGAGAAAACCTGACCGGGTTTGAGGATCGTGCCGTCAATCGCCTCACACGCCAGCTCAAGGTTGTGCGTGCGGGTCGGGTTCCAAACATGAGGGCTGTCGTAAGAGGAAAGCACATCACAGAACAACTCGTTTTGCAGCGATTCGCGGGTAAATTGCGGTGTCAGCTCCTGTAAGGGCAGAGTCACGGTATCGCCGGGCTTTGCGGAGGAAAAGGCGGTCACCGCGTCCGCCATCGTGAAGCCAAAGCCGTTTTTGCCGTCGGTGATCTCATAGGTATCCTCGTCGCAAACGGCGTTGACCGGCGCGGTGCATTTGTAATCCTTGTAGAGCTGATCCAAATCCACAGGCTCCGGAATCGTCTCATCGTAGACATATTGAAGATCATAGCTGCCGCTCATATAAGCCTCAATGATATCTTCATAGAGTGCGTCGATGTCGATATTGCGCTCTAAGGTTCCAATGGTGATCTCAATTGCATCGACGGTTTTGGAATTGCCGTCCTCGTCCTTCACGGTGGTTGTGGTATCCTTGATCTCTGTTTCCGTGCCGACACATACGGTATCCTCCAGCGTGCTTTCCAACACATCGCGGATATAGGTTTCATTGACGGTCAGATATTTTGAAACGTCAATATCCACCCGTTCCGCATTGCTCTTTATGCTGATTTCTCTGCCGTAGCGGTATGCCTCCTCCACGGCGGCGTCGGTGTCCAGCGTGATCTCTACATAAGAGGCAGGCAGACAGATCGTCTTGTCGAGCAGATAGGGCTCGCCGTTATTATTAAGCGGCGCGTCGGCGTCTGTCTCACGGGGCTCCTCCTCGGGAAGAGCAACGGGAGTTTGCGGGTTTTCCACAGGGTTGCCGTAAATGTCCGTAACGACCTCCTTTGCGGGGTCATAGGTCGTTGTATAGAGCGGGAATTCGTCACCCTCCGTATAGAGGCGGATATTCATATCCTCGTTAAAGGAAAGCTTCTGCAGGGCTTCCTTTGCCTCCTCCTTGGTCATGCCGCTGAGCTCAATGCCGCCGACATAGACCTTCTGCGCAATTTTATGATCGTCGCGCAGCAGCATATAGCCGACCGCACACGCCATGATAATCACAACGCAGACAATCATGCCTAAAATCAGCGGCAGATGGCTTTTTTTCTTTTTCTTATTCGCCTTGGCGGCTGCATTTTGTGCAGCGCGCTGCGCCTGCGGCCGATTGGCTTTCTCAAATTTTCCCATAGTCTCCTCCTAATGCAATATCGTATCACGGCAGCTGCGGCGTCTTCAAAAGAAATCAATAATTATGTATACTTTCGCGCAATGCCTGCCGTTTTCCTTTTTCTTATTTATTATACCGTTCAGCGGCAAAAAAGCAACTACGAATTCATGACGAATCCATTACAAAAGAATAAAGTTATGTAAACTCAATGTATGCAATGTAATGAATTTTTCTTTCTTCGTACAATCTCTCCTCCATGTCATTGCGAACCCGGTGCGCAAACTGGGGGTGGCAATCTCGTGCAGGAACCCCCTAAAAACCGAACTGACCAATGTAGGTCAGGGATATGTCCCAAATCTACAGAAGAGTTCCTACATTGCGCCGTAGGGCGCGACGACCTCGGCGCGCCGGTGCAGGAACTACCAAATGTGTA
>JBJDYD010000019.1:0-3603 GCA_051867015.1 Faecousia sp.
GCCGAGTCGTCGTGCCCTACGGGCTACCTACAGTTTTAAGCGTTACAGTCTACTACGGCGTGAGGCTGTTAGCCGCCCGCATTTTTGATCCGCGCGGAGCGCTCCTCAGTCATTCACCCTTCGTCCTTAGCCATTCGTCATAACAAGCGTGTCGAGCTATCACAGGCTACCGCTTACTTATGATATCTTGCGCCGGCTTGAATGGTCTCGGCGCGGTAGAGCTGTTCGACTGCCATCACGCGCACTAAATGGTGGGGGAAGGTCATCGGCCCGAAGGAGAGGCGCAGATCGGCAAGCCGCTTGATCTCCGGGTCAATCCCGAACGACGACCCGATCAAAAAGCACGCCGCGCTCTTGCCCTCCAATTTGATGCTTTTGAGCTTCTCCGCGAACGCCTCCGAGGAAAGCTCCTTTCCCTCGGGCGTCAAAACGCAGAACCACGCGCCCTTGGGGATGCTTGCGCGGATGAGCGCCGCCTCCTTTGCCAGACCCGCCGCGATCTCGGTCGGGTTCGGATTCTCCGGCAGGCGCGTCTCGGCAAGCTCCACCAGACGGAAATTGCAGTACGCTCCGAGGCGCTTGGCGTATTCGTCCACGGCGCTTTGGTAGAATTTTTCCTTATTCTTTCCGACGGTCAGCAAGGTAACGGAAAACATCGCAGCCTCCCAATCAGCGTAAAAAGCCCTCTAAAATCTTCTGCTCCGCCTCCTCAGCGGTGAGCCCGAGGGTCATCAGCTTCAAAATCTGTTCGCCCGCAATCCTGCCGATTGCCGCCTCGTGGATGAGGCTGGCATCCACATGGTTGCAGGTAATCTCCGGAATCGCGCGCACCTTCGCCTTGCCCATGATGATCGCGTCGCACTGCACATGCCCGAAGCACTTCTCGTCGCCCTCGACACGGGGATAGAAAATCTGTGACGATTCATCCTGCGCCACCGAGCGGGAGACTACCTGCGCCTTGCTGTCCACGCCGCGCAGAAAGACGTCCATCTCGCTCACGGCGTGCTGGTCGGCGTGGGTCAGCAGATTTTCGCGGATGATGATCTCGCTGTTCGCGCCCCGGCATTCCGCCTTGGTGTAGCGCTTCGTGTCATCCACGCCGCGAATTTGACTTGTCTCAAGGGTAACCGACGCGCCCTCCTCCAAATAGAGGATGGTCTGCGGGTTGAGAATGCGCTTGCCGCCGCCCTCGCCCTCGCCGTAGTGCTTCTCAATGTATTTCACGCGGGCATTTTTGCCGACATAGAAGGTGTGAATGCCGTCGTGCTCGCTGTCGCAGCTGCCGCAGTTGTGAATACCGCAGCCGGCGACAATGGTCACATCCGCGCCCTCACCCACAAAAAAGTCGTTATATACCATGTCATGAAAGCCTGATTTCGTCAGCACGACGGGGATATGCACGGATTCGTGCTTCGTAAAGGGTGCAATGCGGATATCAATGCCGTCCTTGTCGGTCTTGGACTCGATGACGATATGCTCCGTGTTGCGGCGGAACGCCTTTGTGCCGTCGGAACGGATGTTGACCGCGCCCTCGCCCGTGCCCTTCATGTCCGCGACGATGGAGAGAATTTTTTCCTGTATCTCGTTCAGCATTTGCCGTTCACCTCCAACAAATTGCAGCCCGCAACGGTGTCCGCCATGATGCGCGGGTAAATCTCCTCAACGCTGCCGCGCGCGCTGACGACGCCGTTTGCGACCAAAACGATCTCGTCCGCCAATCGGATGATGCGCTCCTGATGGGAGATGATGAGGATGGTCGCCTCTTTCTTGTCATGAATTTCGCGGAAGGTATCGGTCAGCCGCGCGAACGACCACAGATCAATACCTGCCTCCGGCTCGTCAAAGATCATCAAATCGCTTTTGCGCGCAAGGACGGTGGCAATTTCAATGCGCTTGACCTCGCCGCCGGAGAGGGAGGTATCCACATCGCGGTCGATATAGTCTCTTGCGCACAGCCCGACCTTGGTCAGATAGGAGCAGGATTCGTCGTGACTCATTTTTTTGCCTGCGGCGATCTCCAAAAGATCACGCACCTTCATTCCCTTGAAGCGCGGCGGCTGCTGGAAGCCGTAAGAGATGCCCCGCCGTGCGCGTTCGGTCACGGAAAGCTCGGTAATGTCCTCGCCGTTCCAGAGAATTCTACCCGAAGAGGCGGGATTGATGCCCATAATGGCGCGGGCAAGGCTGGTTTTTCCGCCGCCGTTGGGGCCGGTGATGACAATGAATTTTTTGTCCTCCACGGTCAGAGAGATGTCGCGCAAAATGCCGATTTTGCCGGATTCCCCCTCGACCTGGTAGGATAGGTTTTGAATTTCTAACATAGCAATTCCTCTTTCATAATGAAAAGCCCGTGTAGGGCTGGGACATGTCCCCGACCCACAGGAGCATTTTGCAGCCATGATGCTACTCCGCGATTTGGAAGAACTCATACGCGGGCAGCCATGCCAAAAGCACCCGGCGCACCTCCTCGGCAAGCGCGGGAGAATACAGCAGCTCGTCCGGTGGGCAGTCGCGGATCGCAATATAATTTTTCAGCCCGAAATAGGGCGCAAGACGGGGATCGGCACAGGGTTTCGGGCGTTTATAAGAATCGCCGCCGAGCTTGACGCCGCTCTCCTTCTCCGCCTTCTGTACAAGCGATAGAAATTGATCCGCATGGTCGTTCATTTTGATACGGATCGCCTCCACGACGGCAGACTTCGGGTATGCCAACAGGAAACCGTAGCGGTACCCCTCCGGGCGTATCTCAAAACACAGGCACGGGCGCTCAAGCCACGGATGCCCTTCTCCGCGCAGGCAGAACCAAAGGCTGTCCTTGTAAAAGGTGGTTGGATGCATCCGCATATCGCGGTAAATGCGCGAAAGATGCATCCGCAGCCCCTCGACGTCAGAGAATGCCGCGCCAACCTCTGTAGAAAGCGCTTTCATCGGTTCATAGAGATAGGTCTGATATTCCTGCTTATGCGCGTTGAACCAATCCCGGTTGTTGTTAAATCGAATACCCCAGAGAAAGTCAATCGTCTCAGGGGAAAAGCCTTGAAACATAAAAATGCTCCTGTTTATAAAAATGGGTTTCTGTAATGTTTTTTATTGACAGTGAAAGGTGAATCGTGAACAGTGAATCGTGAATAATGAAACTATCCTCCGTATTTTATGGTTATTTGTTACCCTCATAGTAGAGTAACTGCCTTCACAAGATTGCACCCGCAGGGGGTGTGCCGCATCCGTAACGCTCCTTCGTCGCGAACGGCTACGCTACCGCATCGCTGCGCTCCTCGCAATGACACGGGAAAGCTACCCTCTTTGTCATTGCGAACCCAGTGCGCACACTGGGTGTGGCAATCTCAGGCTGTAGGTTTGTACGCATTCGGTAGTTCCTACACGAGATTGCCGCGTTGCTGCGCTCCTCGCAATGACACGGTGAGGCTACCCTCTTTGTCATTGCGAGCCCAGTGCGCACACTGGGTGTGGCAATCTCAGGTAGAAACCACCGACCGTGTACCAAGCTGCAAGCAGCAGAAGAAGCCACAGCGACAGACCTATTCACCATTCACTTGCGGTGTACCCTTTGTCAAGGACAATTTTTATTAGTGAATAGTGAAA
>JBJDYD010000020.1:0-17019 GCA_051867015.1 Faecousia sp.
GCTACCTACAGTTTTAAGCGTTACAGGCTAGTAGGGGCGGCTATCAGCCGCCCGCGATTGGAAATACCCACAGCCATTCACCATTCACTCTTAGTCTTTAGCCTGAGATTGCCACGGGCGCAAGCGCCCTCGCAATGACATGAAAGCACATACCTGCGCGAGAGGGCATTACAGCGTCAGACCGAGGGCGAGGATGCCGAGGTTCTTTTCGTAGATCGTCGGAAATTGCGAGAGCGGCAGCGGGCTGATACCGAGACCGACCTCAATGGTATAACCCGGGCGGTTAAAGTCCTGAATAAACCAATCCTTATAGCCCGCGAAGCCCGATGCAAAGGGGGTATCCTCCAATGCATAGCCGCTGACGCGGGCAAATTCTTCACCGATGGCCCGCGCGTCGGGCGGATTATAATCGAGAAATTTCCAATAGATGACTTCGCCCTGCGTGTGATAAGAGAGCGTCAGACGCGGGTTGACCTGCTTGGTCAAGCTTGCCATTGCCGCCGTCTCCGGCTGATCGAGGGGCGTGAAGCCGACAAAATCACGCGGCGCGGGGCGCGTAAAGCCAAGAGCAAATTTATTTTCCATTGCCTGCTCCCAGCCTGCCGGATAGTTCAGATTCAGATCGACCCCGCGCAGGTTGGCTTTCCAGCCGTCCGGAAACGGGATTGAGGGGAAAAAGGCGGCGATCAGCTCTGCGGCGTCATATGCTTCACTGCCCGGTTCGATGGCACCGGTGACGAGATCAACGCCGTCAGGGTTGACCATCGGGACAAGATAGAGCTGTGTATCGCGGAAAAGTGCGGCTGCCTCCAGCCCGAAAATCGTGCCGTCGGTAGAAATTGCCTCGGCGTATTCCTCCAAAAAGCGCATTAAGAGGGGTGTGGTAATCCACTCGTTTGCGTGGTGCGATGCGTTATAAAGCAAGGAGCGCTGCCCGTTGCCGAGCTTGAGCAGCGTCACCGGTCTGCCGTAGGCGGTCGTGGCGATGGTGCGTCGGGAGATAAAGGGGTAGCGCGCGGTCAGACCCCGAACGCAAACATCCAATACCTCCGAGGTAAAGGGCAGGTCGGTCGGCACGACGGGAAAGCCGAAGGGGACAATCAGATATTGCCCCACCCGCAGACGTCGCGGATCCTGCGCCGGGTTGGCGGTCAGAATGGCGCGGACGGTCGTACCGTACTGCCGCGCGATTTTATAATAAGTGTCATTCGGCTGCACCATGTAGCGTTCGTAGCCCAAAAGAAAAGGCGCAAGGCGCTGCATGGTCAGAATATCCTCCCGTCCCGATGGGAAAAGCCCCTCCCGGGACTGAAAATCCTTCAAATTTTCCGCACCTGCACGGCGCAGAGCAAGCTCCGTCAGACTCAAAATAATCCCCTCCCACAAACCTATATGCGGGAGGGGATCAAAATATGCTATTCCTTTTCCTTAAGGAAAAGCTCCTCCGCACAGCACTGCGCTTTTCTCAGTTCCTCGGCAGCAAGACCGAAGTTTTGTGCCTGCATTTGCGCAAGCGCCTGCGTTGCCGCGCGGAACATGATGAGGTACATTTCCTGCCACATATCATCACCCTCTTTTCAAACACAATGTATTACTATTGATAATTATAATATTAATACTTTGTGTTTATCAACCATACTTTTAGTTAAACTAATGGTATGGACGGTGATATCGGTGAAAGAAAAGAAAGTGTTTCACATTCAGATCGGTGAACGGGCAAAACAGGCGCGAGAACAGGCACATTTGACGCAGGAGCAGCTTGCCGAACGCATTGAAGTATCGCCGCAATATATTTCGGACATGGAGCGCGGCGTGGTGGGAATTTCCGTACAGACCTTGTGCCGGTTGTGTGCGGCACTCGGCGTTTCAAGCGATACGATTCTTTTCGGTGTCCAATCAGATGGCGTAGCGGCGATCATGCAGCGCTGTGCGGCTCTGCCGAAGGAACAGCTTGCGCTTTTGTCGGAGATGGTCGATTGCTTTCTCCGTGCTTTGCGGCAATGAAGGAAACGGTGCCCTTTCGGAGCTGCCTGTATGAGATTGCCACGTCGCTGCGCTCCTCGCAATGACAAAACGGGGTATCTTCCCGTGTCATTGCGAGGAGCGCAGCGACGTGGCAATCTTGCGTAGGAACTACGGAGCGTGTACAAACCCGTTTGCCCGTACCATCTGCCGCTTCGCGGACGGCGGGGACATGTCCCGACCCTACATTGGTAGGTGCGGGAGGAACGCTTATTGCAGCTGCATCAGTTCGCCGAGGTATTGGTAGGCGGTGAGGAGCTTTTCTAAGTGGTAGTTCATGACGATGGTGTCGTGCCGCGTGCATTTTCTTGCGGGAATGCCGGCTTCGGGAAGCTCCATGCCAAGCTCCTGCATGACAGCGGCATTTTCCATCGCCAAATCGCCGAGGGAATCCATGCCGCAGATGGCTTCTAACTCCTGCAGCATACGCTCCGCCAGACGGTAGCAGCCGCGCAAGGGTGCCTCCTCGTCATTCTTTCGATGGAAAAAGCGCTGCGAATGGTACAGCGTCAGCTCACGGTCGATGCGGCGCAGCAGCTCCACGCAGGGCTGTAGGTCGGGGAATTGCTCCTGCACGACGATTTTCTCCAACTCCTTCGGCAGCAGCTCGCGCAATTGCGTCAGCAGGGACAGAATACGCTTTTTGTTGTTATAGGGCCGAATGGCGGCGTTGACCAGCAGGGCGATGCCCACGCCGACTGAGGTGTCCCGCAGGCGGAACAGGGAATCGCGCAGAATATCGTCTGTCGGCGTCAGGCAGGCGGAGAGAAAAATGATGCAAGAGAGGGACGCGGTGAAGGGCAGCTTCATCGAAATGCACAGGACGATGAGCAGCAGCACGCCGAGACCCGCCAGCCACGCGGGCGTTGCGCCGGGAAACAGCAGAACGGACACATAGCCGAACACCGTGCCGGCAAGGACGCCGACAAGCTGCGTCAGACCCTGCATGAGCGATTTGGAGAAGGTCGTATCCATCGCGATGAGCGCTCCGAAGGCGGCGTAGAACACCGAGAGCGAATCTGTCACAAATTGCCGCACCAGCATGACCGAGAGCGTAACGGCAAGGGCAGTTTTGATTACGCGCAGCCCAAAGGGATGAAATTTCATCTTTGTTTTCAAGGCACAGCCTCCTTCCTCGGATATGAGTATAGCAGAACCCTGCCGTTTTGCAAGCGTTTGGGGAAATTTCTGCTATACATTTTTGCATTTCATGGTAAAATGAGGTACGAGGAGTTGAGAACTATGTCAATCAGAGCCGCAACGGAGGCGGATGTGTCCGCCATGCTGTCGATCTATGACGAATTTGTCCGCAATACGGCGGTGAGCTTTGAGTATGAAACGCCGAGCCGCGCGGAATTTACCTTACGCCTGCGGGAACATATCGCGGTCTATCCGTGGTTGGTCTACGAGGAGAACGGTGCTGTTTTGGGCTATGCCTACGCGGGACGCGCCTTTGAACGGGCAGCGTATGCGTGGAATGCCGAAATCTCCTGCTATCTTGCCCCATGCGCCCGCAGAAGGGGGATCGGGCGGCAGCTCTATGCGCGGATCGAGGAGATTTTACGAAATATGGGGATACGAAAGGTTTTTGCCGTGGTTACCTCCGCCAATGCGTCCTCCGTCGCGTTTCATCATGCCCTCGGCTACCGTGACGCGGCGCGGTTCTCGGACGTCGGCTTCAAGCACGGCGCGTGGTACGACGTCTTGTGGCTGGAAAAACAGCTCTGCCCCCTCGGCGCGCCGGAAGCGTTTCCGACGCCCTGGAAATGCGCTGTTGCGGAAAGCAGGGGCGGACAACAGAACGGTACATAGTTTGCGCTTCCCGCATCGGCGTTGCATTTTTTGACAGATCGTGCTATAGTAGTGCCGAAGAGTGCTTCGGCGAAAGGAGTGCAAAATACTGTGACACAGGTTCTCTCTGTTATTTTTCTTCCGTTTCTCGGGACGGTGCTTGGCGCGGCGTGCGTCTTTTTCCTCAAGGGGCAGATGCATCTCGGCGTGCAGCGGGCATTGACCGGGTTTGCCGCCGGTGTGATGGTCGCCGCTTCCATTTGGAGCCTCATCATTCCGGCAATGGAGCAGTCGGAGCAGATGGGGAAGCTGGCGTTCCTGCCTGCGTTGATCGGTGTGTGGATCGGTTTCCTATTTCTGCTGGTGCTTGACCGTGTGGTGCCGCATCTGCATCTCAACAGTGAATGCCCCGAGGGCAGTGCCTGCAATTTGGGCAAAAGCTCCATGATGGTGCTTGCCGTGGCGCTGCACAATCTGCCGGAGGGCATGGCGGTTGGCGTGGTGGCTGCGGGCTGGCTCCGCGGGGACGCGAGCATTTCCGCCGCTGCGGCCTTGGCGCTGTCGCTGGGCATTGCCATACAGAATCTGCCCGAGGGCGCGATCATCTCCATGCCGCTCAAGAGCAACGGGATGCGGCGCGGCAAGGCGTTCGGCTACGGCGTTCTCTCCGGCGTGATTGAGCCGATTGGCGCGGGACTGACCATTGCGCTGGCAAGCCTCGTGGTGCCGATTCTGCCCTATGTGCTCGGCTTTGCGGCGGGTGCCATGCTGTATGTCGTTGTCGAAGAGTTGGTTCCCGAGATGTCCGAGGGGGAGCATTCCCACATCGGCACGATCTTCTTTGCCGTCGGCTTTACCCTGATGATGGTATTGGATGTCGCTTTGGGATAACGTTTTCGAACCTACATAAAACAAATCAGTATCCGGAATGCCGAATACTGATTTGTTTTTTATATTCTGTCTTTGATGAGAAGCAGCTCTCCTTTGGCAACGGAGACCTCCGCGATTCTTCCGGGGAGAACCTCGTTGCTCACGCCGTACTGATAATCACATTGGATCGCGGCGTTTTCCAAGGGGTATTTGGCGTTTTTGATTGTGATCCCCTCCGCTGTGCCGCTGATATTCAGCAGAGAAAAGAAGGGGTACTGCGGCGGAATTTGCACCGCGTTTGCGGACACGATCTCCAGCTCCGAATAATCGTCCACCGCCACGGCGGTTTTCCCCTGATGGTGGAGCCAAAGCAGGGCGGACACATTTGCCAGCGTATGGTCTAAACGCCCGCCGATCACGCCGAGCAGCAGGAAATCGCAGAAGCCCCGCTCCACCGCTGTTTTCATTGCGAAGACCGTGTCCGTATCATCCTTTTCACGGGGGAGGACGATGGTTTCCACGGGCATATGCGGATTCGCGTGGGAATCAAAATCTCCGACAATCAAATCAGGGACGGCGTTCAGGCTCCCCATGTGCCGCAAGCCGCTGTCACAGAAGAGAAAGAAGTCGTCGCCGCGGAGGTACTGCCGGATGGTCGGATAGTCCCGAATCTCCGCGCCGCCGACGATCACGCACCGTCTCATGACCTTGCGCTCCGAGAGAGCTTCTTCATGACCATGTGTACCGCAACGCAGAGCAGGATCGTGATCAGCATATCGGGCAGGGTGTTGCCGACGAAAATGTCCACGCGCATGAGCAGACGGTAGGCGACAAAGCCCACCAGCCAGATGATCAGATTTTTGAGGTCAAATGCCCGCTTGCAGGGGTCTTTTTTCAGGATAAAGAAGTCCGCAATCTGAATTGCGATCATCGGGGCGAACACCGAACCGATAAAGTAGAGAAAATCGGTGATATCGTACAGGGGCAGGGTGACGGCTCCGACGATGCCGATCACGGTAACGCCGACGGCGACCCATTTGCCGTTGATCTTTGACCAGATGGATTCGCTGGAAATGCCTGCGGAATAGGCGTCCAAGAAGGTGGTTGTGACGGTGGAGAAGACGACGATCAGCAAGCCCGCAATGCCGAGACCCGCTTTCAGCATGATCTGCGCGATATCCGACTCGGCGGTGAAAATCGCCGCGCCCATGCCGATCACATACATCCAGCAGCTCACGATGCCGTAGACCACGGCGCTGACGGCGGTTGCTTTGAACGGCTTCTCCGCGTCTCTCGTGTAGTCGCTGATGAGCGGCAGCCACGAAAGCGGCATTGCGACGGATAGCTCCACCGCCGCGCCGAAGCTCATGCCTTCGCCGGCGACGCTCTGCATGGTGCCTTTTCCGAAGATCACAAAGCTTAAGATAATCGTGAGGAGGAAGAGCGCCGCCATGGCGACGGTGTTCACCTTGCCGAGATTCTGAATGCCGATCAGCACCCAGAGAATGATCAGCGCGCCGATGACGATGCACCAGATCCAATTGCCGATGCCCCAAATGCCGTTTGCGGCAAGTGCGCCGTCATAGATCATGATGGCGGTCCAGCCGACAAGCTGGATCACATTGAGGATGGAGAAGAGCAGACCGCCCTTGCCGCCGAAGCTCATTTTTGCCGTTTCCATGGCGCTCTTGCGAACCTTGCCGCCGATCAGACCGGCGAGGAAGAGCATGATGCAGCCGATCACATGCCCGAGGAGGATCGCAAGCAGCCCCTTGGTAAAGCCGAGCGGGGCAAAATAAGTACCCGTTACGATCTCCGCGATGGACACACCCGCGCCGAACCAGATCAGACCGTTCTCAAATACAGAGGTACGTTTTTCTTTCATTTCAGTTTGCCTCCTTTGCAAATTCCCCTTGCAGAGCAAAGGCGTGGTTCATGGGTCCGGAGCCCTGCCCTAAATCGAGCATGGCGGACAGCGCGCCGGAGATATAGTCCTTTGCTCTTCGGACGGAGGTTTCCAAATCATAGCCCTTTGCGAGATTGGAGGCGATGGCGGAGGAGAGGGTGCAGCCGGTGCCGTGGGTGTTCGGGTTGTCAATGCGCTTGCCGCGGAACCATTGGAGTGCGCCGTTGGCATAGAGCAGGTCGTTTGCGTCGTTGACATTGTGACCGCCCTTGAGCAAAACCGCGCAGCCGTAGGCGTCGCCGATCTGCTTGGCGGCTTTGGTCATGTCCTCCTCGGTTTGAATATGCATACCCGAGAGAATTTCCCCCTCGGGAATGTTCGGCGTGATCACCGCAGCCAAAGGAAGAAGCTCCCGTTTCAGCGTGTCGAGCGCGTCGGCTTCCAGCAGGCAGGCGCCGGAGGTGGCGACCATCACGGGGTCTGCCACGATGTTGTCCGCCTGATAATGTCGAAGCCGTTCCGCAATCGTTTCGATCAGCCCTGCGCTCGAAACCATGCCGATCTTCACCGCGTCCGGTCGGATGTCGGTAAAGATCATGTCGATTTGCTGCTTTAGGAATGCCGGAGTTACCTCCATAATCCCTGTCACGCCGGTGGTGTTCTGCGCCGTCAGTGCAGTGATTGCACTCATGGCATAGACACCGTTCATGGTCATCGTTTTCAGATCGGCCTGAATACCGGCGCCTCCGCTGCAATCACTGCCTGCGATTGATAATGCTGTTTTCATTGTTTTGTCTCCTTTCGTTGTCAGCATTATTTTTATTGAGCGACAGAGAGTGGTGCCCCCGGTCTGCCGCTTGAAGCGATCGGCTCAGAGTGCCGACGCAAGCTTCCAAAAGGGTTCCGTATGTGTAAAATCCGAGAGGTAGCAGTCGCACAGATCGCGCAGCGCTTCCTGTCGGTTTTCACTTGGGTCAAATACGCCTGCCGTCAGGAAGCCGTCACTTTTGGCGGTCAAGGCGGCGTGGTAGGCGTCCTCAAAGATAATCGTATTGCCGCGGTCGGTGCCGAGCGAGTCCATTGCCTTGCGGTAGATGAGCGGCTCGTCCTTCCCGCGCCCTACCTCGGAGCAGGTGAAAATCGCGGAAAACAGCCCGTCCATGCCGCAGCGCTGCAAGGCGGCTTGAATCTGATATCGGTCCGTCGCCGTGGCGATGCTCATGGAGATGCCTTTTTCCGCAAGTGTTTTCAAAAAATCCAAAACGCCTGCTTTGGGTTGGACTTCATAAAGGTAAAAATGCTCTATCGTTTGATTGATCCCCTGTATGATCTCCTCGACGGAGAACTCGAGGGCGTATTCCTCCCGTAAATAACAGGCGGATTGCCGCAGACTCATGGTCTTTACGGCTTCCCGCAGGGAGGGCTGCGGCGTTTTGCCGAGGGCGCGGAGATAGGTTTCTCCCGCCGTATCCCAGATATACATGGAATCAAACAGTGTTCCGTCAAAATCAAAAATGATGCCTTTCAGCTTCATCCCTGTACCATTTCCTCTGACATGGCGCGGAGACGGCGGCATTCACTTTCAATATCCGCCGCGCCGAAAATCGCGCTGACCAACGCCACACCGTCTACGCCTGTGCCGGAGAGCTGCAGCAGATTGGATTTGTTGATCCCGCCGATGGCGACCACGGGGATATCCACCGCCGCGCAGACGTCCTTCAATACCGCCCGCGGCAAAACATCCGCGTCCGTTTTGGTGGAGGTGGAGAACATCGCGCCGACGCCGAGGCAGTCCGCGCCGTTTTTTACGGCTTCCAAGGCTTCTTCGACTGAGTGAACGGAGACGCCGATCATCATGTGTTCGCCGACGCGCTGCCGCACCTGCGCCGCCGCCATATCCTCCTGCCCGACATGGACGCCGTCTGCGTTGCATTGGATGGCGATGTCCACATTGTCGTTGACAAAGAAGGGAACGCCGTACCGCTTGCACAGGGCGGATAATTCGATTGCTTCTGTGAGAAAGTCGGCGTCATTCAGCTCCTTTTCCCGCAGCTGGACGCAGGTTGCGCCTCCCTTGAGGGCAGACTCTACCTGTTCATACAGGCTCTGCTTGCCGACCCACGCCCGGTCCGTGACCGCGTAGAGCAGCATGTGTTTTTTATCGCACTTCATAGTTTGCACCTTCCTCCAATTGCGCAGGGGTGAGATGATAGATGGCGTCGATAATATAGTTCCGATAGGTAGAATTGCCGTCCATTGGGCTGAGTCTCTGATGGGCAATCTCACCGGCAAGCCCCATGGCGCACACCGCGGCAGCCGCCGCTTTCAGAGGCTCGTTGGGATTGGCTGCGACAAAAGCGGCGGTCATGGCGGAGAGCTGACAGCCCGTGCCCGTGATGGAGGACATCATCGGATGCCCGTTGCGGATGCAATATGCCGTTTCGCCGTCCGCGACAATGTCAATCGCGCCGGTGATCGCAATGACGGCACCGGTTTTGGCGGCAAAGGCTTTTGCAAAGGCGACGACTTCCTCCAAATTGTCCTCCGTCACCCGATCCGCAACATCCGCATCCACGCCCTTTGTGGTGCTTGCGCCGGAGGCAAGGGTCTTGATCTCGGAGATGTTTCCCCGAATGACGGTAAACTGCACTTCCTCCAAAAGTTTGTAGGCAGTTTCCGTGCGCAGCTTGGAGGCACCTGCGCCCACCGGATCAAACACCACCGGATGCCGCAGCGCATTGGCTGCCTTTCCGGCAATCCGCATGGCGTCAATCGTGCGGCTGTTCAGCGTGCCGATGTTAATATTTAATCCGGCGCAAAGGGTTGTAATTTCCGCGACTTCCTCTTTGTCATCCGCCATGATCGGCGACGCGCCGCAGGCAAGCACGATGTTGGCGCAGTCGTTCACCGTGACATAATTCGTGATATTGTGAATTAAGGGACAGGTGTTTCTGACATTTTCAAAAATCGTTTGGAACATGACGGCACCTCTGTTACTGATTTAAGGCTGCCTGCATCTTTTGCAGGGCATTGGCTTTTTTCAGGCTAAAGATCAACACGGCGGAGATGAGCGCGCCGGCGGCGGTGGAGATCAAAAACGGGATGATGTAGGCATAGAACGCGATATCGGCTGCACTCTTCCCCATCAGGAAAATGGCGACGGGGTAGGCGCACAGACCGCCGAGCACTGCCGTGCCGAAGACCTCACCGAGCAATGTCGCAGGGATATTCTTACTCTTCCAATAGACAAGCCCGCACAGCAGCGCGCCGAACATGCTGCCCGGGAACGCCATCAGACTGCCCAAACCCAGCAAATTGCGGATCAGCGAGGCGACAAAGGCTGCGCCGACGCCGTAGCCCGGACCCAGCAGCACGGCGCAGAGAATATTCACCATATGCTGCACAGGGGAGCATTTACTTCCAAAGACCGGGAAAGAAAACAGACTTCCGACAACGGCGACGGCACAGAATAAAGCCACGACCGCCAGCTTTTTCACATTGATTTTTTTCATATATTGACACTCCTTTGAAATGGATCGGAAACGGCTGTATACAGCGACGCTTCCAAAAATGAATACAGTGCTTCCTTGAAGACTGTACGGAAGGTCGGTCGATGCTTGCTGGCATCCTCTCACGCCGGAACACGGCTTCCCATCGCTGTCATACAAGGCTCAGGGCGCTCCCCCTCAGCCCGCCACGGTTCGTGGACTGCCGCAGCCTCCTTTCAAAATCGTCTCAAACAAAATAGGAGACACCCTCTTCGGATGCCTCCTGTAAAAAATCTGCACAACGACTTCCTACGGCGGCATTACCCGCATCAGGTAAAGGGTCGAAGTTGGATGACTTCCTCTCAGCCTGCCCATACAAGCTCCCCTGTCTTCTTTTGTCGGGCATATTATACACCCGTTTGCGCCCAATTGCAAGTGGATATTCCGACAGCTTTTGCAATTATGCGACATGTTTTTTGCATTATTTTTTGGCATTTCTCTGTTTCAGTGCCAACCCAATCAACCGATCCGCTTGGTCAGCCATGAACAGTGGAATCTTTTCAAAATCAATCGTTCCACAGAATCACGCCTTCACACTTTTATTGGGGTTTATGTGTCTTGGAATCACATTTTTATGTCTCTTTTGGCAATCCGCAGTGAGATATTCGAAAAATGCAATGTCAAGAGGCTGTCAGGAATCAACAGACAGCGCTTCTCATTATTCCTTCATGACAAAACAAAAGGGCTGGGTTCCACTGAGCGGTGAAATCCAGCCTTTATATGTTACATTTTTTCCGAAGCCTCCGGCATCATTCCGGTTCCGGGGGAGTATACGCCGTACCAATAGGTCTTAAGAATTCCAAACAAAAGTCGAGAAAACATGGCTTCCTTGCTGATTGTTTCGGAGTCTCCCAAATAAATATAGAGATGCCTGTTTGCGCCCGATCACAAGAGGTTATTCCGACAGCTTTTGCAATAATGCGCGGCAGCCCTCGTCGATGTCCCGCTCTGCGGCGTGGAAATCGCGGGTGTACCACGGGTCGGCTACATCGCGAGGGTGATCGGTAAAGTCCAGCAGGAGCGAGATCTTGCCCCCGGGATCGCCGCCGAACAGCCGGAGCATATTGCGGCGGTTGGCTCCGTCCATGCCGATGATATAGTCATAGCTCTCATAGTCCGCGCGGCGGAGCTGACGGGCGGTCTTGCCCTTGCAGGAGATGCCGCGCTCCCGCAGCAGAGCGGCAACGGGCGGATAGACGGGATTGCCCAGCTCCTCGTCGCTCGTCGCCGCAGAGGTAATCTCAAACTGCGTTGAGAGTCCCTTTTCCGCGACAAGGGCTTTCATCAAAAATTCCGCCATCGGACTGCGGCAAATATTGCCGTGGCAAACAAATAAAATACGAATCATAGTATTTCTCTTCCTAAATCAGAATTTCGAGTTTTTGCGAATTGTTGCATTTTTCCGTAATTAATGATAGCTGTGTATGGCAGGAAAGGCAACCTCGCTATGTGATATCGCAGACGGTGAGGGTGTTGTCATTCACGGTAAAGCGGATGTTGCGGTCGGCGAAGCGCATGCCGTAGATGCGGGTGGGGTCGTTTTGGTAGGAGACATGGGTCGAGGAGGGCGCAGAGACGCTTTCGAACTGCTTTGTAATCCTCTTCTCCGCACCGAATCAGCGC
This sequence comes from Faecousia sp., assembly GCA_051867015.1. Taxonomy (GTDB): domain Bacteria; phylum Bacillota; class Clostridia; order Oscillospirales; family Oscillospiraceae; genus JAZOXB01. The sequence goes on from JBJDYD010000020.1 coordinate 11,761, forward strand.
TGAAACAGTTTGAATAAATCCGGCATGGTTTCTAAAAGCGTACCAAACCTGCATTTGCAAGCACGACAATAATAAGCGGGATTTTCCGGACGAATCACACAGCCGCCAAGCACGATCTCATCATGCTCAAGTTTCTCCAAGAATTCCAAATCCTTCTTAGATGGCGATGAGAGACTGCCTATCGAAGGCCTGCCGTACGTAATTGTAATGATATCTTCTGATTGACACTTCGGACAGATCATATCCACTACCTCCTCGACACGAAAATGTCGTTTATATTCATCAAAGGCTATTTGAAACATTGAAACAATGCCCGGAAATGTTGCTTTGCATCCTGATCATCCGACAGACCGGAAACGTTTCCGTCGCCGGCTTCAATGACTTTCCATGTGCTGTCTTCAAGCTCGGCATAATCTACGGTATAATACGGACTGTTCAACTGACTGTATTTTTCGATCAGTTCCCTCGGCGGCAATGGTGTGTAGTTCCCTTGCCCGGAGTTTCTGCACACGGTGGCGGGAATATGATTGAGATAGAACACTCGGTACTCATTTGTCCGTTCGCCGTAATGCTTCAGGGAGAGATACTCCTTTATACAAATTCCGCCGGTCAGAAGTCCGCCCCGATAGCGATAGAACACTTCCATCCACTGATCAAATTCGCTTTGAGTGACTGTCTCATCAAAGAAGCGCGGAAACTCCGTGCCTTTGACGGACTTCACATAGTCCTTGACCATAAAGCGTGAAAAATGCCGTTTGAGCTCATCAACCGGGATTTCGGCATGCAGCGGATAGATCAGCATCTTTGCCGTATCCTCCGCCAGAAGGTCATAGACATTCGGGAAAATGTGCAGGAGCCGATAGGCCTCCGGCTCGGTGATCAGGGAAATGTTTTGTTCAAGAAGCAGTTGGTAGAAGCGCTCATACTGCTCCGGCTGCATCATCCAGCCGCGATAGATCGCAGTGTGCATCTCCTTTGGCGCGTCTGTCACGACCAATTTTCCATGATGGAACCATTGTTCGTAGCCGAACAGGGCGACTTCAAACAAGCCGGTAGACAGAGCTGCCTCATACTCTTGCCGCAGATCCGCATCCACTCGGTTGGGGTCAAAAAAATCGGACGGGAATAGAATTAAATCTACCATGGAATCGGCTCCTCCTGTTCTATTATGTTGGAACCGAGACGCTTAGGAATGAATCGCTCGGCAAATGCTATGATGCGCTTTATCTCTTGATAGCGCCAAGGGTCTTCATTGGGCCAGCCTTCTATTTCGTCATAAAGCTCCGAATTTTTGTAGAAGCGCAGCTTCCAATGGTAGCCGTCGATCATTGGTGTTCCGTGGTTGTCGGCATCGTAGCAGAATAGCTCTGTCATGATCGGGTCGATGATGTACTGCGCATCTTCCGGCTGGATATACAGCAAAGCACCATCCGTGCAATCCGTGGAATTTTGATAGTGAATGACTCCGTTTTTGTGAATGCGAACTTTGAACCAATGGCCTTGATACGGATTGTTCTGAATCTCCACGCAATCTATGAGCCGCAGCAAGGTGTGCCGTTTCATCCTTGCTGCGTAATTGCACAGAATATGGTTTCTGAATGCTTCCGGCACCGGAATATTGTACTTGCTTACATAGTTGATGAATGCATCGTTCCAAATATAGGTACCATCCGTAAATACATTTCCGGAGCCGATTACTTGCTCCGGATCTATTTCATCGTATAGGATACCGGTGCAGGCTAAGTAACAATGCGTTTTGAGATACGCCATAATTTTGCTTTTCTCCGGGTCGGGCGTATCTGATATCATATCGCATAAATGCGGTAATGATGTATCGCCATGCTCAAAGGAATAGGCTACCTGTTTTGCTTCCCTTTTCATAGGCGCTATTACCTCCGATTTATTACGCAAACAGCTTTTTGTGTTTGCTTGGTTTATTCCACACCGCAGACGGTGAGGGTGTTGTCATTCACGGTAAAGCGGATGTTGCGGTCGGCGAAGCGCATGCCGTAGATGCGGGTGGGGTCGTTTTGGTAGGAGGGGCGCGGGTCGAGGGCGAGGACGGCGCGGAGGGCTTCCCGGCGGTCTGCGGGAATCATGGCGAGCAGGTCGGGCGGGAAATCGACGGTCAGGGTCGGTTTCGGGGCGTCCTGCGCGAAGCCGCCGTTTGCTTCGGGGTGGGCGTCGGCGTAGGGGATATAGGGCTTGATATCGTAGATCGGCGTGCCGTCCATTAGGTCTGCGCCGGAGACGATCAGAATGGTACCGAGGGTAGAATCCTGCCGCACTTCCTCTAAGCGGACGCAGGATAAGCCGATAGGATTCGGGCGGAAGGGAGAGCGCGTGGCAAAGACGCCCAAACGTTCGTTGCCGCCCAAACGCGGCGGACGCACGGTGGGCGACCAGCTTTCACGGATTGCTTCGGAGAATTCCCAGATCAGCCAGAGATGCGAAAAGTCCTCGATGCCGCGCAGTGCGTCGGGGTTGCGGAACTCCGGTTCGAAGACGACGGCGGCGCGCAGCGTATTGACCAATCCGCTTTGGCGGGGAATGCCGAATTTCTCCGCAAAATCGCTGCGGATTCGGGCGATGACACGCATGGTTCGTTCCATAAGATACCTCGATTTCAATAGAATGCGTTGCCGCTTGGAAAGTGCCTGCACGAGATTGCACCCGCAAGGGGTATGCCGCATCCGTAACGCACGTTCCTCGCGAACGGCTGCGCTACCACGGGCGCAAGCGCCCTCGCAAGGACAAAGGGGTAACTCTCTATGTCATTGCCATGAAACTCCCTGTATGGCGAGGACATGTCCTAAGCCGGTGCGGGAACTACCGAGTTTGTACAAACCTACAGCCGGAGATTGCCACGACCGGTGTGCGCACAGGTCTCGCAATGACAAATGGGGGTAGCCTATTATGTCATTGCGAGGAGCGCAGCGACGCGGCAATCTCGTGCGGGAACTACCGAGTTTGTACAAACCTACAGCCGGAGATTGCCACAACCAGTGTGCGCACTGGTTTCGCAATGACAAATGGGGGTAGCCTATTATGTCATTGCGAGGAGCGCAGGCGACGCGGCAATCTCGCGCGGGAACTACCGAGTTTGTACAGACTTGTTTGTCTGTACCGTCTGCCGCTTCGCGGTCGGCTGGGACATGTCCCAGCCCTACAGGGGCGCGGCGGTTATTTTGAGAGTTGGGAGAAAATTTTGCCTAAGGAATCGTGGAATACCAAGTTGGCGTAGTCATCGTAGGGGGTTTCGTCGCGGTTGATGAGGACGAGGCGGTTGCCCCGGTAGTATTGCAGCAGACCTGCAGCGGGGTACACCGTCAGGCTCGTACCGCCGACGATCAAAAGGTCGGCGCGGCGGATTGCGGAGACTGCGCCCGCTAAGGTGTCCTGATCCAGCGATTCCTCATAGAGCACGACGTCGGGCTTGACCGTGCCGCCGCAGTCGCACAGCGGGATGCCCTTTGCGTCGCGGACGAACTCGGCGGGGTAGAATTTATGGCATCTGACGCAGTAGTTGCGCAAAACACTGCCGTGCAGCTCAAAGACGGTTTTACTGCCTGCCTTTTGATGCAGACCGTCGATGTTCTGCGTCACGACGGCGGCAAGATGCCCCTCCTTTTCCAACTGCGCAAGCACCTTGTGCGTGACATTCGGCTCGAAGCCGAGGGGGAGCATCTTTTCGCGGTAAAAGCGGAAAAAGTATTCCGGCTTGCGCAGATAAAAGCTATGGCTGATGATCTGCTCGGGCGGGTATTCGAATTTTTGATTGTAAAGCCCGTCCACGCTGCGGAAATCGGGAATGCCCGACTCCGTGCTGACGCCTGCGCCGCCGAAAAACACGGCGGTCTTACTCTCCTGAATCCACTGCCGAAGCTGCTCGAGCTTTGTCATCCTCCGCCATCTCCTTTAGAATTTTTTGATCCTCTTTGGTTTCAAAAATTAGCTTTTCATACATATCGGGACGCCGCGCCCGTGTTCTTAAGAGTGACTGCTTTCTCCGCCAGCGGGCGACCTTGGCATGATCGCCTGAGAGCAGGATCGGCGGCACCTCGCGCCCGTGCCAGACGGCGGGGCGGCTGTACTGCGGGTATTCCAGCGTCCCCGCCCAATGGCTCTCGTCTTCAAAGCACTCGCTGTCGGACAGCACGCCGGGCACGAGACGGCAGACCGAATCCGCCACCGCCATCGCGGGAATTTCACCGCCGGTCAAGACAAAATCGCCGATGGAGATCTCTTCATCCACGCATTCGTCGATGAAGCGCTGGTCAATGCCCTCATAATGCCCGCAGACCAAAATGAGATTCTCCATTTTGGACAGCCGCTTGGCATCCGCCTGTGTGAAGACATGACCGCAGGGGGAGAGATAGATCGTATGGACGGGAGCACCCGCTTCGTCGCAGGCGTGGCACCAGCAGTTGTAGAGCGGGTCTGCCTGCATCACCGCGCCGCGTCCGCCGCCGTAGGGGTAATCGTCCACCTGATTTTGTTTGTTGGTCGTATAGTCGCGAATTTGGTGCGTCTCGATGCGGATATAACCCCGCTCCTGCGCTCTGCCTAAGATGGATTCGTTCATCATGTCCCCGACGGTGTCGGGAAACAGGGTCAGAATATCAATTCTCATCGGTCGCCATTCCTTCGATCAGATGCACGCGGACGAAGCCCTCTGTGACATTGATTTCGCGGACAAACGCCTTGACGGCGGGAACCATATAGGTTTTTTCACCCTTGATGACATAGACATCGCTTGCGGGCATGGTCAGCACGTCCGCGATCTTGCCGAATTCGTTCCCTTCGTCGTCCAAAGCACGGCAGCCCAGCAGGTCGGCGATGAAGACGGTACCCTCGGGCAGCGTAATGCCGGTGCGGTCAACGGTGACCGTCTGGCCGCGCAGGAGGGTCGCCTGCTCGGGGGTGTCAATGCCCTCCAATTTTGCCAGCACGCAGGTCTTATGCACGCGGCTTGCGCGGACGGTGTAGGGCTTGCCGTTTAAGAAAAGCGTTTTGAAGCCGAGCAGGAATTCGGGGCTGTCCGCCCACGGGAGAATTTTAATCTCGCCTTGAATGCCGTGGGTGCTGACGACCTCGCCTGCTTCTAAAAATTGTTTATCCATGAAGTTTCTCCTAAAGTATAATGTGTCGCTAAAAAATCGTATGGCGGCTATCAGCCGCCCGCGTGATTGCGTTTGCGGCATCGGCGGGCGGCTGATAGCCGCCCCTACTAGTTTGTAACAATTAAAAGTTGTGTAT
>JBJDYD010000021.1:0-16885 GCA_051867015.1 Faecousia sp.
TTTTTAGGCCCTTCTTCGATACCGGCGCGCTTTGACTAGGATACAGCGCCACCGACAACATCATAACACATTTTTTTCGAATATACAAGTGGGAAAGCTTACTGTATCTCATATTTTCCCAATTTGTTCACAATTTAAATCGCCACTTTGTGTATTTTTACAGCGGGCTTTGCATCATTTTGAAAAGAAAAGCAAATTTTCCCTATTTTCAGTATGCAGTCATATTCGCTTTCCTGCGGATCCTTCTGATCTTTTCCTCACATTTCAGAGAAAACGGGAGACCGCTTCGTATGGAAGCGTCTCCCGCTATGCTTCTTCTATCTTTTTGCTTCCCGCATGGCGCGCAGGGCGTTGAGGATCGCGAGCACCGCGACACCGACATCGGCGAAGATCGCCAGCCACATGGGTGCGTAGCCGAGCGCGCCGAGAACCATGCAGACCGCCTTGACCAGCAGAGCAAAGACGATGTTCTGCTTCGCGATACGGCAGGTGCGCTTCGCTACCCGCAGCAGGCGCGGCAGCTTTGAAAAATCATCGTTCAGAAGCACGACATCCGCCGCCTCCACCGCAGCGTCCGAGCCGACGCCGCCCATCGCGATGCCGACATCCGCCGCTGTCAAAACGGGCGCATCGTTCACCCCGTCTCCAACAAAGGCGACCTTCTCACCCTTTTGCCGCGCCTGCAGCAGCTTCTCCAGCTCCGCCACCTTATCCTGCGGCAGAAGCTGCGCGCGGTATTCCGTAACGCCGCACTGCTTGGCGTAGTATTCCGCCGCGCGTGCATTGTCGCCCGTCAGCATAACCGTCCGGTTGATGCCCTGATCGTGCAGCGCCGTCAGCGTCTGCGCCGCGTTCTCCCGGAGGCTGTCGGCAACGACAATCGCGCCGAGATAGGCACCGCGGTACGCCACATGCAGTACCGTACCCACACGGTTCAGCTCCGTCGGCACAATGCCGAGGGATTCCATCAGGGCGCGGTTGCCGACGGCTGCTTTTTTCCCGTCCACCGTCGCAGTAATACCGCGGCCTGCCAGCTCTTGAATATTCTCCGCCGTACCGGTTGGATTCGGACAGGCATCACGCACCGCCTGCGCAACGGGATGGTTGGAATACTGCTCACACAGCGCCGCAATGCGCAAAAGCTCCGTCTCCGTGCCGCGGGCGCAGTCAATATTGCGGACGGAGAACGCTCCCTGCGTCAGCGTTCCGGTCTTGTCGAAAACCATAACCTTCGTCTGCGCAAGCTGTTCCAGCGCAACGCCGCCTTTCACGACGACGCCTAATTTCGCCGCCGCGCCCATGCCGGAGAAAAAGCTCAGCGGCACGGAGATCACCAGCGCGCAGGGGCAGGAGATAACGAGAAAGGTCAGCGCGCGCGTCAACCATTCGGCAAAGGGCTGTCCGAAGCACAGCGGCGGGATCGCCGCAAGCAGCACCGCCGCGCCGATCACGGAGGGCGTATAATACCGCGCGAATTTCGTAATCATCCGCTCCGCACTCGCCTTCTGCTCTGCGGCAGACTCAACAAGTGTCAGAATCCGCGCCACGGTGGACTGGGCATAGGCGCTCTCGGCGCGAATTTTCAGCACACCGCTCAGATTCACACTGCCGGAGACAACCTTGCTGCCCGCACCGACATCGACGGGCATCGCTTCGCCCGTAACCTTCGCGGTATCGAGCGAGCTTTCCCCCTCGACGACGACACCGTCCACGGCAATCCGCTCGCCCGCCCGAACAAGGAGAATGTCCCCGATCTGCACCTCCTCCGGCTCCGTTACAACCTCCTCACCGTCCCGCAGAACGGTGGCAAAGTCGGGGCGGATATCCATCAGCGCCGAGATAGACCGGCGGGAGCGCTCAACGGCAAGCTGCTCAAACAGCTCACCGACCTGAAACAGCACCATAACCGCTGCCGCCTCGCCCCAATCCTGCATGGCAAGGGCGCAAACCGTCGCAAGGGTCATTAAGAATTTTTCGTCAAAAATCTGTCCCCGCAGAATGTTCCGCAGCGCAGACCAGACGATATCATAGCCCACTGTCAGCCATGCCGCAAGCATAAAGCCCGCCTTCCACCAGCCGTCCAAAAACAGACCGACGGCAAACAAAACCGCAGCAAGGACAATGCGGGCAAGGAGTATTTTCTGTCTACGCTTCATCCCACGACCTCACAGTCCGGCTCCACGCGGCGAATGAGCTTTTTGATCTGCGCCAACGCCTCCTTTTCCTCTACGCCCTCAGCATAAGTCACGGTCATTTTCTGCGTGAAAAAGCTGACCGTCGCCGCCTCGACCTCGGGCAGCTTGTTGATGGCGCTCTCCATCTTTGCCGCACAGTTCGCGCAGTCTAAGTCTCGCAGTTGATAAGTCTTTTTCATAATATCACTCCTCAATATGTTCCTTTGCCATGCCGATGATGGTCTTGACATGGTCATCGGCAAGCATATAGTATGCCATTCTTCCCTCGCGGCGGCAGCGCACAAGCTTGGCCTGCTTTAAAAGCCGTAACTGATGCGACACGGCGGAAATGCTCATGCCCAGCTCTTCACAGATATCCGACACGCGCAGCTCCTCCTCAAACATCGCATAGAGAATGCGGATGCGCGTGGAGTCGCCGAACACCTTAAACAGCTCCGCCATGTCAAAGAGCGCTTCCTCGTCCAGCTCACAAAACGGCTGCCTGCGTTCATGCGGGCTTTCCTGATCGAGCCGTTCATCCTGTATCACATTTTCTTTCTGCATAGGCTTCCTCCCTTTCCCCGACGGCAGCTTCCCGTTCCCCGCCGTTTCCGTTGTTTGAACAATTGAACACTTGAACATTTGCTCAACTGTGGTTAGATAGTAACACAGGATTTCGCGCTTGTCAATAGGGAATCGACATATTTTTTACCGTTTTGTCCCGCGAATGCTGTGCGCCGCAGACGAAACAGTTTCTGTAAGGCGGGAACGGTCAACGATTGCAGCGCGCAGCATCCCTGACGCGCCTCATGCGTGGCAGTGAATAGTGAATAGAGAACAGAGAATAGTGAACAGCGTCGGCACGCTCTGTGCAGATTCCAATGCAGACGGGGGACATGTCCCCGCTCCACAGGGTGTTTCATGACAATGGCAGAAAAGGCAGCCTCATTTGTCATTGCGAGGAGCGCAGCGACGTGGCAATCTATTTCGTTTCTTGTACTTACTCGGTGGTTCCTGCACGCCGGCGGATACTATCCGCCCCTACGGCGTTGGCTGCGACATATCTCGTAGGGGCGGCTATCAGCCGTCCGTTTTTGATCCGTGCGAAGCACACCACAGTCATTCACCATTTACTCTTAGTCCTTAGCCTAACAGACAGTTCCTGCACCGGCGCGCCGGGGTCGTTAGCGCAGCCGTTCGCGACGAAGGAGCGTTACGGATGCGGCATACCCCCTGCACAGCCGTTGGCGACGAAGGAGCCTTACGGATGTGGCGTGCCCCTTGCGGGTATTGCGGGTGCGCGCCCTACGGCGAGAGCGTGTTCTACGAGCGTAGGGCACGACGCCTCGGCGTGCCGTCCGCGTAAGCGGCAGACGGTACGGATATACAAATTTGTACGCAGTCGGCAGTTCCGACACGAGATTGCCACGGCGCAAGCGCCTCGCAATGACATGGGAAGGGAGTTTGTGCGCAGTTAGTAGTTCGTTCACCTGCGGGGACATGTCCCCGGTCTACAGGGATGTGCCGATTTGCTTGCATTGCTTTGGACGCAAAATGACAAATTTGTCATCTTTCTCCGGGTGACTTGCATATCTGTCTGCAATTTAGTATAATAGCTTTATTAGACATTTCTCTGCAAGGCAAAGGTGGTACTTTCATGCAATTTCTCGGTTATACGCTTTCCTCTCCGCTCTTTCTCGCGCCGATGGCAGGCGTGACGGACTATGCGTTCCGTATGGTCTGTGCGGATCTCGGCGCGGCGGTTACCGTCACCGAGATGGTCTCCTCCCGCGCCTTGGTCTATCAGGACAAAAAGAGTCTCTCCCTGCTGCGCAAAAACGAAAACGCCCTCTGCGGCGCGCAGATCTTCGGCAACGATCCGCAGATGATGGCGCAGGCGGCGGTTTTGGCACTTGCGCACAGCGGGTGCGATTTTTTGGATATTAATATGGGCTGTCCCATGCCGAAGATCGCAAACAACGGCGACGGCAGCGCCCTGATGCGGGACATTCCCCTTGCCTGCGAGATTGTCCGCGCTGTGAAAGCGGCGGTCTCCGTTCCCGTCACGGTCAAGACCCGTCTCGGCTGGGACAAGGGCAGCATCCGTGCCGTGGAGCTGGCGCAGGCGCTGGAGCAAGCAGGCGCGGACGCGATTGCTGTCCACGGGCGCACCAAGACGATGCTCTATTCCGGAAAAGCGGATTGGGATGAGATCGGCAAGGTCGTGCGGGCGGTATCCATCCCCGTGATTGCCAACGGAGACATTTTCTCTCCCGAGGATGCCCTGCGCTGCAAAATGCACAGCGGCGCGTCTCTTTTTATGCTCGGGCGCGGCACCTTCGGCGATCCGTGGCTATTCGCGCAGGTCAAGGCAGCGCTCGTGGGCGAGACAATCCCGGAGCGTCCTCCGCTGCAAGCGCGCATGGCAGTAGCTCTGCGGCAGTTTCATTTAGCGCTGGAGGACAAGGGCGAGCATATCGCCTGTTTGGAGGCGCGGAAGCACCTTGCATGGTATCTGCGCGGCGTTGCGCACAGCGCGTATTATAAAGAACAGATTTCCCACCTCTCCACCGCGCAGGAGGTTGAGTCTGTGATAAAGGCGATCTGCCGCGATTTGGCGTAAGGGGTGATCGACATCGAAGAGAAAAAAATCATAAGAAAAGCCGCAGCCGGCAGCGCCGAGGCGTTTGAAGCGCTTGTGTTACAATATCAAACCCCGATCTACAATCTCTGTCTGCGCATCACGGGGAACCCGGAGGACGCCGCCGACATGACGCAGGAATCCTTCTTGAAAGCATGGCGCAGTTTGGACAGCTTTCACTTTGAAGCGGCCTTCTCCACTTGGCTTTACCGTCTCGCCTCCAATACCTGTTTAGACTTTCTGCGCAGCACCAAGCGGCGGCGGGCGCTTTCGCTGACGGTGGAGGACGAGAGCGGCGAGTCACAGCTTCTCGACCTGCCCGATCCCGCCCCGACGCCGGAAGCCGCCCTGCTGACAAATGAAGAAAACGCACTGCTCAGCGCCGCAATGGGGCAGCTCGATCCGGAGCAGCGCCGCATTTTAACGCTGCGCGTTGTAAACGATCTGAGCTACACGGAGATTGCCGCCGTTTTGAACATCAAGGAGGGAACGGTCAAGTCCCGTTTGGCGCGGGCAAGAGAAAATCTGCGGAAAAAACTTTTACAATCGGGGAACAAAACAGAATCAAATCCGTCAAAACAGCAGAAACGGAAAGGAGGTCGCGGTGGTGAACTGTAACGAATATCTCCCTCTGCTGAGCGGGCATCTTGACGGAGCAAACAGCGAAGCGGAGGAGTCTCGTCTGCAAAAGCATCTTGCCTCCTGCAAGCAATGCCGCAGTCTGCTCGCGCAGTTGGAGCAAACCGACGCGATGCTTCTTTCCGCCAAAGCCGAGCCGCCCGCAGACCTTGCCGCCCGTATTATGTCGCAGGTGCGCAATGAGCCGAAACGGAAGAAAGCACTGCACCGTGCCGTCCGCTCGGTCTGCGCTGCCGGGCTTGCCGCGGCAGCCCTGCTTGCGCTTGTCTTCTTCGGTGATCTGAAGCTGCCCTCACGAAAGCCGGAAGGCAGCGCGGAGGCAGCCTATTCCGATGCGGAAAGCGGGCAAAGCGCTTCCGGGGATTGGACGGAGGAGGCAGACTTCCTCTTTCGAAACGATGAAATGACCGCCGAGCAGGCGGAGAACTACAGCATCACGCGCGATTACGGAGCGAATGCGCCGGATACCGTTGCCGCGCCGTCCGCAGAATCCGTCACCGAAAAAGGAAACTCCCTGACCGCCACGGAATCCGCCGAATCCTTGCTTACGCTTCCCTCTCTCAGCTATGACGCAAGCGGCGAGCTTCTTCACGATCCCGAGAGCGCGGAGGATGTCGGTACGACGCACCGCTTGCCATACGGCATCACAGCTTCGGAAGCAGCCTCTCCCCTGCTGGTGATCCGGGGCGCGCAAGCGGAGGAGCTTTCGTTATTGTACGGTCTTTCGCCTTCTGAGGAAAATATGACAACCTCTTCGGACGAAGCAGACGACCTGTATACCCGTCTGCTTTCGGCGCTGTCGCCGCAGCAAGATTCTGCACTGACAATTACAAAATATCTTGTCAGCTATGCGCAGTTTTCCTCTATTTTTAACGACTATGTCGGCGTCTATGAAACAGCTGTCTATTATCCCGCCGAGCTTTATGACCTTGAGCGCTGCGTCGTACTTGTCATTTCTGACGCACAGCCGACTGAATAAAATCATCCTCTTTTTCGCAGACTACCGTTCGAGGTGTAGCTTGTGAAAAAGAGGATATTTTTATGTGTTTTGTCGATTTTTTTGCTTGCGCCGCAGGTCTTTGCCGAAGACGAGGTGCTGCACTGGGTCGAATTCAATGTGGATTATCCCGCCTTGCAAAGGGCGCTGGACATTGACATTGCCTCGCAGGAGGAGGAAAAGCCGCTGGACTGGATTGACATTCTTGCATTGGCGGCGGTGAAGGTCGGCGGCAACGGCATCACCGTGAAGGGAGTCAATGAAGCGGCGGAGCAGCTCCGCAAGGACAAATCCCCACAAGAGCTGCTCGGGTCACAATATAAATATTTTTCCTACTATCACCGCGCCTACGAGGCAGTGCTCGGCGGCTTGGTGGGAAGCTACGCCATTGAGGTCACAAACAAGGAGACCGGCGAACGCGAATGGGTTCCCGCTTACGGTCTGAAAGCCTTCTCCCCGATTGCGGCAGGCTATGGCTACTCCCACTATTCAGACTTCGGCAATCGCCGCACCTACGGCTTTGCCCGCAGGCATCTCGGCAACGACCTGATGGGCGCGCTGGGCACGCCGATCATTGCCGTGGAATCCGGTACTGTGGAGGCGCTGGGCTGGAACCAATACGGCGGCTGGCGCATCGGCATCCGCTCGGACGACCGTCTGCGCTACTATTACTACGCTCATCTGCGCAAAGACACGCCCTATGTCGAGGGGCTGGAGGTAGGGCAGCACGTCTGCGCGGGCGATGTAATCGGCTTCATGGGACGAACGGGCTACAGCGCCCGTGAGAATGTCAACAACATTGACACGGTACACCTGCACTTCGGCTTACAGCTCGTCTTCGAGGAGAGTCAAAAAGAATGTGATTCCGAAATATGGGTCGATGTATACGACATTGTGCGGCTCCTCTCCGCGCACAGAAGCTCCGTGCAATACGATCAGGAGAAAAAACAATGGGTACGTCTGTATCCCTACCGTGATTTAGATACCGAGCCGTTATATTAACTGCTGCTCATTGATGATCAGCTTGAACTGCAAGCCGAGCTTTTCCGCTGCCTTGCGGCAGAGAATCATGCGCTGCATAAAAATCTCAAAGTAATCCATCACCGAGCCGTAGTGCGTATCGACCGTGAGCTTCAGCTTCACGATGGTACGATCCTCGTTGATCTTGAGCTGGGATTTTTTGACCGAATAATTCACACGGTCGTGAATGTCAAAGGTTGAGGTGTCCTGATTTCTTACGCGGCTGCGGCGGACATCGGCTTTATCCGCCAAAATCAAAGCGGCAGCGACGGCATTGACCGGAACGCCGGTGCCCTCGTCATGGTTGCCGATTGCTGTGACGATGGTGGCAATATCCTCAGGCTCGAAATGCAGGCTGTTGAGGATCTGGAACGCCATGACCGCGCCGCTTTGGGAATGGTCAACGCGGTTGACAAGGTTGCCGATGTCATGCAGATAGGCAGCAATCTGCGCAATCTCGACCGTGTGCGCATCATATTCGAGCGTTTCGAGGAGATACCGCACGGAGTCCGCCACAACGGTGACATGGGCAAAGCTATGCTCGGTATAGCCGAGCGCGATCAAAGACTCATCCGCCTTACGAATATAGGCGCGGATGGTTTCATTGTGAATGATTTCTTGATAAGTCATTAATTCTCCTTTCTTGGAGGGTAAGCAAAGCAAACCGCCATACAAGGCTTTACCGCAAAAGAGCAGGGCATTGCTGCCCTGCTCCTTGATTATGAAATTAGTTCTCGTTGATCTCGATGACAACGCCGGAACCGACGGTACGGCCACCTTCACGGATAGCGAAGCGGAGACCCTTCTCAATAGCGATCGGGGTGATCAGCTCGACGTCCATGTCGATGTTGTCGCCGGGCATGCACATCTCAACGCCTTCGGGAAGGCTGATGATGCCGGTGACGTCCGTGGTACGGAAATAGAACTGCGGGCGATAGTTGTTGAAGAACGGGGTGTGACGGCCGCCTTCTTCCTTGGACAGGACGTAGACCTGACCCTTGAACTTGGTGTGGGGATGGATGGAGCCGGGCTTGGACAGAACCTGACCACGCTCGATGCTCTTCTTGTCAACGCCGCGGAGCAGAGCGCCGATGTTGTCGCCTGCTTCTGCGTAGTCGAGGAGCTTGTGGAACATTTCGATGTCGGTAACGACGGTGGACTTCTTCTCTTCCATAAGACCGACGATCTCGACGGGCTCGTTCTTCTTAATCTGACCACGCTCGACACGACCGGTAGCGACAGTGCCGCGGCCGGAGATGGTGAAGACGTCCTCAACGGGCATCAGGAAGGGCTGATCCGCCTTACGGTCGGGCGTCGGAATCCAGCTGTCAACAGCGTCCATGAGTTCCTTGATGCAGGCATACTCGGGAGCGTTCGGATCCTTGGACTCGGAAACCAGAGCGTTCAGCGCGGAGCCGCGGATGATGGGGGTGTCGTCTCCGGGGAAGCCGTAGAAGTCGAGGGTCTCGCGGACTTCCATCTCGACGAGCTCGAGGAGCTCTTCGTCGTCGACCTGGTCAACCTTGTTCAGGAAGACGAGGACGGAGGGAACGTTAACCTGACGGGCAAGCAGCAGGTGCTCCTTGGTCTGCGCCATGGGGCCGTCGGAAGCAGCGATAACAAGGATCGCGCCGTCCATCTGTGCAGCGCCGGTGATCATGTTCTTGATATAGTCGGCGTGACCCGGGCAGTCAACGTGGGCATAGTGACGGTTAGCAGTCTCATACTCAACGTGCGCGGTGTTGATTGTGATACCACGAGCCTTCTCTTCGGGAGCCTTGTCGATGTTAGCGTAGTCGGTGAACTCTGCGCCGCCGCACATAGCCAGATACTTGGTGATGGCTGCAGTCAGGGTGGTCTTGCCATGGTCGATATGACCAATGGTGCCGATGTTTACATGGGGCTTTGTTCTTTCAAACTTTTGCTTTGCCATTGAAAAAATCCTCCTGTTGATTTATAAGTGGTAAATTTTCTTTTTTGTTCGCACAATACCACTATACACTAAAACTCGCATAATGGCAAGTGTTTTTTCTCAAGAACCGCGTTTTTCCACAATTTCCTGCTGAATATTTTTCGGCAGTTCCACATAATGGCTCGGTTCCATCGAATACTGTCCGCGTCCCTGCGTGCGGCTTCTCAGATCGGTCGCATAGCCGAACATCTGCGAAAGCGGAACGTTCGCATCAATCTGCGTTGAACCGTTTCTCGGCTCCATGCCGAGAATATTGCCGCGGCGGGAGGAGATATCGCCAATGACATCACCGGTGTACTCCTCGGGGACGATAACGCTGACCTTCATGATCGGCTCCAGCACAACGGGATTTGCCTTGCGGCAAGCCTCTTTAAACGCCATGGAACCTGCGATCTTGAATGCCATCTCGGACGAGTCGACCTCGTGATAGGAGCCGTCGTACAGCGTGACCTTGACATCCACGACCGGGAAGCCGGCAAGCACGCCTGCCGTCATTGCGCCCTGAATGCCCTGATCGACCGCCGGGATATACTCCTTCGGGATCGCGCCGCCGGTGACGGCGTTTATGAATTCGTAGCCCTTGCCGGATTCGTTCGGCTCGAGCTTAATTTTAACATGACCGTACTGACCCTTACCGCCGGACTGACGGGCATATTTCATGTCCACATCCGAGCTGCCGCGCACCGTCTCCTTATAGGCGACCTGCGGCGCGCCGACGTTGGCCTCAACCTTAAACTCCCGCAGGAGGCGGTCCACGATGATCTCCAAATGCAGCTCACCCATGCCCGCAATGATGGTCTGACCGGTTTCGTTATCGGTATAGGTCTTAAAGGTCGGATCCTCCTCCGCCAGCTTCATCAGGGCGATGCCCATCTTCTCCTGACCCGCCTTCGTTTTCGGCTCGATGGCGACGCGGATAACCGGCTCGGGGAACTCCATGGATTCGAGGATGATCGGGTGCTTCTCATCGCAGAAGGTATCGCCCGTGGTGGTGTTCTTCACACCGACGGCGGCAGCGATATCGCCGGAGTAGACCGTTTCAATATCCTCGCGGTGGTTGGCGTGCATCTGCAAAATTCTGCCCAATCTCTCGCGAGAACCCTTCGTCGAGTTGAGCACCGTGGTGCCCTTGTCGATTGAGCCGGAATACACGCGGAAGAAGCAGAGCTTGCCGACATAGGGGTCGGTCGCAATCTTGAACGCGAGGGCGGAGAACGGCGCCGCATCGTCGGCGGGACGGAACTCCTCTTCCTCGGTCTTGGGATTGATGCCGTGAATGCCCTTCTTGTCAAGGGGCGACGGCATATAATCCACGATCGCGTCCAGCAGCTCCTGAACGCCCTTGTTCTTGTAGGATGTGCCGCAGACAACGGGAATCATCTGGACAGAGATGGTCGCCTTGCGAATGGCTGCACGGATTTTCTCCTGCGGGACTTCTTCGCCCGACAGATACAGCTCCATGATCTCATCATCTTGGTCGGAGACCGCTTCCAAAAGCTTTTCGTGATACTCCTCGGCGAGGTCACGGAGCTCCTCGGGAATCTCTTCCTCGCGGACATCCTTGCCCAGCTCATCATAGAAGACATTCGCCTTCATCTTGATGAGGTCGACCACACCTCGGAAGTCTGCCTCCGCACCGATCGGCAACTGAATGGGAACAGCGTTACATTTCAGCCGATCATGCATCATTTTGAGAACATTGAAGAAGTCCGCGCCCATGATATCCATCTTATTGACATAGACCATACGCGGGACATTATACTTATCCGCCTGACGCCAGACCGTCTCGGTCTGCGGCTCCACGCCGCCCTTTGCACAAAGAACGGTGACCGCGCCGTCGAGCACGCGCAAGGAGCGCTCGACTTCTACGGTGAAGTCCACATGGCCCGGGGTGTCGATGATATTGATGCGGCAGTGACGCCAAAAGCAGGTCGTCGCAGCGGACGTGATCGTGATGCCGCGTTCCTGCTCCTGCTCCATCCAGTCCATCGTTGCCGTACCTTCGTGGGTCTCGCCCAGCTTATAGGTGCGTCCGGTATAGAACAGGATGCGCTCGGTCGTCGTGGTTTTGCCGGCGTCAATATGCGCCATGATACCGATATTTCTTGTATTCTCAAGTGAATATTTTCTCGGCATTGGGTAACTCCTTTGTGCTTACCAGCGGAAATGGGAGAAAGCCTTGTTGGCTTCTGCCATCTTGTGCGTATCTTCGCGCTTCTTTACAGAGGCGCCGGTGTTGTTGCAGGCATCCATGATCTCACCTGCAAGACGTTCCTTCATGGTCTTCTCGCTGCGCTTACGGGCATAGGTCGTGAGCCAACGCAGACCCAGGGTCTGACGACGCTCGGGGCGAACCTCCAGCGGAACCTGATAGGTTGCGCCGCCGACGCGGCGGGATTTAATTTCCAAGCTGGGCATGATGTTTTCCATCGCCTGCTGGAAAGCGTCGAGACCGTTCTTACCGGTCTTCTGTTCGACGATTTCAAATGCGCCGTAGACGACTCTTTGGGCAACACCCTTCTTGCCGTCCAGCATGACGCTGTTTACGAGCTTAGTCACCAGAGTGGACTTATAGACAGGATCCGGAAGGACCTCTCTCTTGGGAACATTACCTCTTCTGGGCACTTCGCTTCCCTCCTTCATAAAAATGATTTCATAGGTACTTCGATAGGCGTTATCCTATCGTTGGTGCCTGCCAGGTATTTCTGCTTATATAAAGAAAATAACCATGCCAGGCGATGCCTTATCAAAGGCAGAGATCGCAATTACTTCTTCTTGGCCTTCGGACGCTTCTGACCGTACTTGGAACGGCCCTGCATACGGCCCTGAACGCCCTGGGTGTCGAGCGTACCGCGGATGATGTGGTAACGCACGCCGGGGAGGTCCTTGACACGACCGCCGCGGATCAGAACGACGGAGTGCTCCTGAAGGTTGTGGCCGACACCGGGGATGTAGGCGGAAACCTCGTAGCCGTTCGTCAGGCGAACACGGGCGATCTTACGAAGTGCGGAGTTCGGCTTCTTCGGGGTGGTGGTACGAACTGCGGTGCAGACGCCTCTCTTCTGCGGGGAGGACAGGTCCGTAGCGCGGTTCTTCAGGGTGTTCAGACCCTTCTGCAGTGCAGGAGCCGTGGACTTGTAAGTGCTCTGTTCTCTTCCTTTTCTGACCAACTGATTAAAAGTAGGCATGTTGTTCTCCTTTCTTTTGAATTTGCCGGAAAATAAAGATTCCGGCGATTATATTATCCCGAAATATCATAAAATATTCCGTTGGATACAAAATTTTCAAAGGATCGCCGCCGCTGCGGCATCCACGGATATGTTGCAAGCCGCGCCAAGCTGCTTCATCGTCGGAACGCATACCACCGTGATTTGCAGCGCTCTGCATTGCTCCGCGAGCGGCTGCGTCAGCATGGGGTCAGCGTCGTCCGCGAGAAAGACCTTTTTGACCTCACCCGCAGAAAGCGCCTTGCGCAGCTGCTTGATTCCGACCACCTTTTTCGCGGTCTTTAGCTCGTCAAGCACTATGTTTACACCTCCGGCACTGCCAGAAATCTATGCTCACGCGATTAAGGATTATAGCAGAATTCACGAAAATAGTCAATGATTTTTGCAAGTTTTGCCGAAAAATTTTTTCTTTTTCCGGCGTATCATCCCATTTTTGCGAAATTTGCTTTAAATCGTGAAAGAATTGCCGCGCCGATGCGTCGTGGCATGACATAACCGGAGCGCTTCCGCAAATTTGAAAGCTCCTGTACCTTTTTGGGTAGGTCCCCAAAGGTGCAGGAGCCTTCACTCAGAAGTCTTCACACTTTGCCTAACAGGCGGAATACGGGATTCTGCCGTATTACGATTCTTGCAGCAGACACGCGATTCTTTCTGCGACGGGGCACTCTCCCGCATAAGGGCATGCCGGGTAATCGCAGTCGGCGCAGTGTTCGTCGAGATCGACTAAAACGGTCCTTGCGCCGTCCAGCGCGCGGCAGTAACCGGTTACAAATTCTTCCATTAAAGCGCTAACCTCGTTTCCTCGACTCCCGCCTCATCGACGCGGTAAATTTTATCGCAGCCGCGCAGGGTAGTCAAACGGTGCGCGACGATAATCATCGTCTTTTGGCTGCCAAGGGCATTGATGGATTCCATGACCGCTGCCTCCGTCTCATTGTCGAGGGAAGAGGTTGCCTCATCAAAGAACAATATCTCCGGATCATAATACAGCGCGCGGGCAATGCCGATGCGCTGCCGCTGCCCGCCCGAAATACGGACGCCGCGCTCGCCGATGACGGTATCCAATCCGTTTTCCAAGCTGCGGACAAAATCGGCAAGCTGCGCGTTTTCCAGCGCGCGCCACACTGCCGCGTCATCAATCTGATCCGTCTCGATGCCGAGGGCGACATTGCTGCGGATTGTATCGTCTACGAGATAGATCGTCTGCGGAATATAGCCGATATGCTTCTGCCATTGGGCATAATCCTCGTGGATATCCAGCGTGCCATAGCAGATTGTTCCGCTGTCCGGTTTGAGCAGACCGAGGATCAGATCGACGAGGGTCGTTTTTCCCGCACCCGTCGCGCCGACGATGCCGACGGAAGTTGCATGGTCGATGGTCAAGCTGACATTCTTCAGCACCGGCTCCTGCTTGTTCGGGTAGGTATAGGTCACACCGCGTACAAAGATATCCTGTTCCTCACCGACCGAGACGGTTTTCTTCTGCTGCTTTTTCTGCTCGATCTCCTGCAGCCGCTCCGCCTCCTCGCGCTCGGACTCTCTCAGATCATCATACAGCGCCTCCAGCGAGGGCATATTGTAGGTGATCGAATTAATACAGCCGTTGATCCCGTTCGCGCGGGGGAGCAGGCGGATCGCCGCCACCGCAAACGCGGACAGACTCGGCACGACCTCGCTAAGGTTCTCCCCACTGATGATCTTAAGCGCTAAAATGCCGAGAATGGTACACATACACAGCGTCTCAATCAACCTTCCGGGAATCGCGGAGATCACTGCGTAGCGCTTTCCGATCCGCACGGACTCAATTCCCGCTTCATTATAGACCTGCGCAAAGTACCTTTCGCGCCCCATGACTTTAACTTCCTTTATGCCGCCCATCGCCTGCTGGATGGACTTGTACATCCGCGCAGTGACCTTGCGGTTCTCCCCGCCGAGGGTGCGGATCTTCTTTCGCACAAACAGGAAATAGATCAAAGAGCAGACGGCAAGCGCCAGCATCACGCCGATCGTCATCATAAAATCGACCGCGAGCAGATAAACGACCAAGGCAATGACGATCAACACATCTGAGATCAGAGAAAAAATATTGCTGATTACGCTGAATGCTCCGGTGACATCGCCGTTAATATTGCGAATGATTTCCGCCGTATTGCGCTGGAGATGGAAGGTATAGGGTTTGTGCATATAGCAGGTGATCATCTTCGTCCCCATTTTGACCTTATTCGTGCCGATAAACCGCACGCGCAGATTGAGAAGGAAGAGGATAAAGAGGTTCTTAATGATGTAAACCGCAATCATCAGGAGCGTAATAAACAGCAGAACAGAGGCTGTTTCCTCCGAGCCGATCAGCCTTGATACCAGCACATACCAGCTTGCCTCGCGCAGCGCATCCGCATTCACAAGGACGTTAACAAAGGGCAGGATCAGCGAGATGCCAAAGAAATCGAGGCAGGTCTCGATAAGCTGCAGCAGAAATAAGCCCGCGAACTGCCAGCGCTGCTTTGTGGGAAATATATAGGTTAAGCGCTTTATCAGCCTCATGTCAGATCGTTCCTTTCGGTGTATTGCTCTTAAAATAACACAATTTCCTCGAAAAGTAAAGACTTTCTCAGCAGAAGATCCCAAGTAAAAAACTCCGCACATAGCATGAGAAAGACCTCGCGTTATGTGTGGAGTTCATTTCTGTGCGTGATATAATTCAGATTCTAACACCTTCGGCGCGTAACAAGCGCTTCCGGCTTCAGGGCAATCTTCCGCCGTAAACCGTCTGCCACAGCTCCTGTGTGGTTTCCAGATAGGTGCGGTTCAGCCTGCAAAGGTACTCCGGCTTTTTGTCAAACTCTCCTGTTTCGCAGTAGCACATGGCGGCGCAGGCGTGGCACAGGAAATTCAGCCCGCAATTGCTGCATTCCTGCGGAAGACGAATGGCAGCAGTGGCCTCCCTCACAGCCTGCCACGCGGCATCAAAGCCCATGGTCAGCACATCAAAGGCCGGTTCCGCCATCTGTCCGCAGGGCAGCATTTTGCCGTCCCATGTCAGCCAGAAGGAGGTGCTGCCGGCGCGGCACATCACACCCTTGCCGGGAACCCCCTCGCAGGCGTCCGCGGCTGTTTGGGCAATACCCTTCGCCATTTGGGACGCGAGCAGGCAGAACTGCTCCTCCGTCATGGACAGCAGATTGTATTTCGCTTGAAACTCCCCCGCCTGCTCCGCGCTCATGCGGTAGTTTTGTCCCACCATGCTTTTTTCTCTCCGAACGGGCGGGAACATATAGGGCGTGGCTTGGGTGTGCGCGCCCAGCTTCTTAGCCTCTTGCAGCACGGCCTCCATGTCGTCCATATTGTCGGGCGTCAGGGACATATTGATCTTCACATCTACACCCACCTTGCGGAGCGCTTCAATGTTTTTCACAATGCGGTCATAGGCGGGAATGCCGCACATCCGCCGATAAGTCTCGTTGCTGACGCCATAAAGGGAAATATTGACGCGTGTAGGCACTTCCTCGGTAAACAGCTCCAAAATCTTGTCCTGAAGCAAGTATCCGTTGGAGTTGACGGAGATCATAAAGCCCATCTTTTTCAGCGCGCGGTAAATATCGGGAAAGTCCGCGCGGAGGGTCGGCTCGCCGCCCGTCAGCAGCAGGAAGACCAGCCCCGCCTCCTTTGCTTTTTGCGCGATTGCCAGCCACTCGTCCGCCGTCAGCTCTCTGCCGCGCCTGCGCTGCTCCGCTTCCGTCAGATGGACATAGCACATCTTGCAGTTAAAGTTGCAGCGCGCCGTCAGCTCAAAGGTTCCGGCAATGGGCAGCCCTTTCCGGCGTCCCCTGTTATGCAGATACTTAGACAGCCTCGGTTCCATAGAATGTTCCATTGTTAGCTCCTTTCAGCGCCGCTTCTAAACATTCCGCGGCAGACACACCGGAGGATAGATCAGCAGGCATTCCGCCACCGCAGAGAGATATCCGCGGCGAATTGCTGCCATTTTTACAGACTGATCCGGCTGACCGGCGCAGGAACAGCAGCAATACATACGCTTTCGTAACCAATGCCCCTTTGCACTTTTAATCATCATACGGCAAAATCCGTTATTTTGCAACAGGAGTTTTTCCCGTTGGCAAATTCGTGCCGAAAAAACTCCCGAACGCTGACGCATTCGGGAGTCTGGAGGTGCCGCCCAGATTTGAACTGGGGAATGAAGGTTTTGCAGACCTTTGC
>JBJDYD010000022.1:0-3513 GCA_051867015.1 Faecousia sp.
CACGGTTCTGTGGGAGGTCGGCTGGCGAACCAATCGTCAGCCTCCTACCCGATCAAATCACCCTGTAGGGCGGGGAACTACCAAGTACGAACAAATTTGTTCGTCTGTACCGTCTGCCGTTTCCACCACGGCACGCCGAGTCGTCGTGCCCTACGATTCTCGACCGCCCCCTCACCGTAGGGCGCGTACCCGCAAGGGGCATGCCGCATCCGTAAGGCTCCGTCGTCGCCAACGGCTGCGCTAACGACCCGGCGCGCCGGTGCAGGAACTACCAGACACCCACAAGAGATTACCACGTCGCTGCGCTCCTCGCAATGACAGAGAAAGCCACCCCCATATGTCATTGCGAGGAGCGCAGCGACGTGGCAATCTTTTTCGTTCCCTGAACGCATTTGGTAGTCCCAGCACACGGGACGTCGAGGACGCCGTCCCCTACGGCGAGGAGTTTCTTCCCATGCCTGTAGGGCGGGAACATGTCCCAGCCGTCCGCGAAGCGGCAGACAGTACGAATGAACGAATTTGTACGCAGTCGGTAGTTCCTACACAGGCGCGTCAAGGATGCCGCGCGCTACAGTTTTGAAGAGAGCACTTGCACGAGATTGCCACATCGTTCCTTCTCTCAATGACAGAGAAAGGCGCCCTCATATGTCATTGCGAGGAGCGCAGCGACGTGGTAGCGCAGCCGTTCGCGAGGAACGAGCGTTACGGATGCGGCATACCCCTTGCGGGTACAATCTCGTGTAGGCACCTTCAATCGAAAGGCTGTTTCATCATTTTTTGCTATTCCAAAGCACAACCAAAAATCGGCAGGCTGACGCTTTTTTGTCAGCCTGCCGAAAATTTTACTTCTTCACGATGTTCTCAATATACCGCATCAAAATCGTCGCAACCTGCGCTCTTGTCGCGCTGCCCTGCGGAAGGAGCTTACCGTCGGACCCGTTGATGATCCCCTCGCCGACTGCCCACTGCACCGCGTCCTTGGCATAGCTGCTGACCTGATTCGCATCCGGGAAGCCGCCCAAATTGCCGCGCTTGCTCGTGTCAATGCCCTTCTTCTGCGCATATCGGAACAAGATCGTCGCCATTTGCTCACGGGTGATCTTACCGTCAGGGTCGAACCGACCGTTGCCGACGCCGTTGACCACGCCGTTGGCCGCCGCCCATGCGACCGCACCTGTGTACCACTGTCCGTTCGGCACATCGGAGAAGGTGTTTGTTCCATCCTTCGGCTCGCCCTCAAAGCGCCACAGCACCGTCACCAACATCGCGCGCGTCATGCTGCCCTCCGGGTCAAATTGATTGCCGCCGACACCGTTCATCAGTCCGTTTTGTACGGCATACTCCACCGCGCCGGCATACCACGCTTTTTTCGCCACATCCGCAAACTCTACCGGCGGCAGGCTCTGCGGGTCTTTCTCTCCGCAGCGTACACAAACGCCGTTTTCATATTTATGCCCAAGCGCAGGAATTTTCTCTTGCGCAGCCAAAACAGCATTACAAACGGAGCAATGCTTTCCTTCTGTCTTACCCGCCTCGGTGCAGGTCGCCGCTATTGCCGCGTCAATGACCTCGGTATGTCCTGTTGCCGCAATCTCTCTTGTCTCAGTCACTCCGCAACGGGAGCAGGTTCCCTTCTCCTCGCCCTGTGCGGCACAAGTCGGCGCTTTCGTCTGCGTCCATTTCCCGAAATCATGTCCAAGTGCATCCATGACATCAACATAGCTGTCGCCGCACACGGTACAGGTATGCGTTTTGTGGCCCTTCTCCGTGCAGGTTGGTGCAATCACGCTTTCCGTGTAGGAATGTGCGTGTACCGCAGTCGAATACCCATACCATGTCGGTGTCGTCCAACCCGTCTTGCCTTCCAAATAATACAACACCAAACCGGGAATGTTTACACTTTCGTATGTCTCTGAATCATAGGTCTTAAATACACTTCTTCCCAGTGCCGGTGCACTACCCATAAAGTAAGCAGAAGACAACGCATTGCAGCCGTAGAAAGCAGTACTATCAATTCTCGTAACACTCTCCGGAATCGTAATAGTCGGCAAGCTGCTACAATCACCGAATAGATTCTCATCAATGCTTGATAAACTGTCCGAAATTACAACCTCCGTCAAACTGCTGCAGCCGTAAAAACCTGAATAACTGATACTCGTTACACTATTGGGGATCGTCACGCTCGTCAAACTGCTGCAACCGGAGAACGCGGCGCTTCCGATGCTTGTCACGCTATCCGGGATTGTTACTCCCGTCAGAGCGCTGCAACCGTAGAAGGCAGAAGTGCTGATGCCTGTCACACCATCTGGGATCGTCACGCTTGTCAAACTACTGCAATCAAAAAATGCCGAATCACCTAAGATCGTCACGCCGTTCGGAATTGTCGCATTCGTTAAGTTGCTGCAGCCTCTAAACGCATCGTATCCGATACTCGATACACCGTCTGGAATTGTCACGCTCGTTAAGCCGGTGCAGTAACGGAACAAGCCGTCATGAATGCTCGTCACACCCTCAGGGATCGTCACACTCGTCAGACCGCTGCAGCCTTCGAACGCATAACTGCCAAGGCTTATCACACTGTCCGGAATCGTCACGCCCGTCAAGCTGCTACAACCTGAAAACGCGGAGGGTGCAATTCCTACCGTGCCCTTGCGAACTGTATACTCCCCTGCAAGGCTTTCCTCTGCGTCTATCAGCCAATTGCTGATATAGAGCACATCATTGATCCATTGATCTTTAGCACTATAAATTGCAGTATCCGAAAACACATTGCTGCCAACGCTTGTCACGCTGTCCGGAATTGTCACGCTTGTCAGACCAGTACAGCCGGAGAACGCACAATCACCAATGCTAATCACATTGTCTGGAATTGTCACGCTCGTCAAACCAGTACAGCCGGAGAACGCACAATCACCAATGCTAATCACATTGTCTGGAATTGTCACGCTTGTCAGACCAGTACAGCCGGAGAACGCACAATCTGCAATTCCTACCGTACCCTCGCGAACTGTATATTTCCCAACAATACTTTTCTTCGCTTCAATCAGCCAATTGCTGATATAGAGCACATCATTGACCCATTGGTCTTCCACCATATAAATTGCAGTATTATAAAATGCAGCGCTGCCGACGCTCTCTACGCTATTCGGGATGATCACACTCGTCAAGCTGCTGCAATCCTCGAACGCGCTATAACCAATACTCGTCACACTGTTCGGAATGATCACACTCGTCAAACCACTGCAGCCCCGGAACAGACAGGCATTAATGCTCGTCACGCTCTCCGGAATTGTCACACTTGTTAAGCTGTTGCAACCGGAGAACACTGAACTGCCGATATGCGTCACACTATCGGGGATTGTCACGCTCGTCAAGCTGCTGCAATCCTTGAACGCGCTATAACCAATACTCGTCACGCTGTTCGGGATGATCACACTCGTCAAGCTGCTGCAATCCTCGAACGCGCTATAACCAATACTCGTCACGCTGTTCGGGATGATCACACTCGTCAAG
>JBJDYD010000023.1:0-3493 GCA_051867015.1 Faecousia sp.
ATACACAACTTTTAACTGTTACAAACTAGTAGGGGCGGCTATCAGCCGCCCGGTGCAGGAACTACCAGCTGCGTACCAGAGATCGGCAAGAGATTGCCACGTCGCTGCGCTCCTCGCAATGACAAAGAAGGCAGCCAATCCACTTTTTTAGATCGTGCGAAGCACACCACAGTCATTCACTCTTAGTCCTTAGCCCTTAGTCAAAAAAGCCCTTAGCCAAAAAGCTTCCCACAGACGCGTCAAATCTGCCGCTTGCTACAGCTCCCCACAGACAATTCACCTATTCACTCTTCACTTTTCACTCCAAAGGAGGTTCCCCATGTCCATCCAATCCGTAACCCACGCGGTCAATGTCCGCTTGGGAGACGACGGGAACAGCGTCGTCATTTTAGACCAGACCCTCCTCCCGCGCCGCACCGAATACCTGACCCTGACCGACGCCGAGACGATGTGGGAGGCGATCTACTCCCTCCGCGTGCGCGGCGCGCCGGCAATCGGCATTTTCGCCGCCTATTCCATGGCGGTTCTGGCAAAAAAAATCGAAGCCCCCGATTTTGAGGACTTCTGCAAGGAATACTTCCGCCTGTCGGACTACCTCAATTCCTCGCGCCCCACGGCGGTCAACCTCTCCTGTATGCTCCGCCGCATGGAAGCTGTCGTTCGCGCCCACAAAAACAGCCCCCGGGCGGAACTGCTTGCCGCCCTCGAAGCCGAGGCGAAAGCGATCCACGCAGAGGACATGGCAATGTGCCTGAAAATTTCGGAGTACGGACTCTCCCTGCTCAAGGACGGCGACGGCGTCATCACCCATTGCAACGCGGGGCCGCTGGCAACCTCCCGCTACGGCACGGCGCAGGGCCCCTTCTATTTAGCGAAGGAGCGCGGCGTCAATCTCCATGTGTTCGTCGATGAGACACGCCCGCTTTTACAGGGCGCGCGGCTGACGAGCTATGAGCTGACGAAAGCGGGCGTTCCCTGTACGCTGATCTGCGACAATATGGCAAGCCTTGTTATGAAGCAGGGCAAGGTGCAGGCGGTGTTTTTCGGTTGCGACCGCATCGCGCGCAACGGCGACGTCGCAAATAAGATCGGCTCGTCCGGGCTTGCGGTGCTGGCGCATTACTACGGCATCCCCGTCTACTCGCTGGGGCCCTCCACGACAATCGACTTTGCCTGCCCGACGGGCGACGATATCCCCATCGAGGAGCGCAAGCCCGAGGAGATCAAGGAGCTGTTTTACGCCGAACCGATGGCATTGCCCGAGGTGCAGTGCTATAATCCGGCATTTGACGTGACCGACCACAGCCTGCTTGCGGGCATCGTCACCGAACGCGGCATCGCGCGTCCGCCCTTTGACGAGAGCTTCCGCAGGCTGTTCCCAAAGGAGATGGGCGAATGAACTATACCTCCCACAAAGAAGCAAAGGAAGCCATCTTGGAGGCAGGCCGCCGCCTGTACGCCCGGGGCTTTGTCTGCGCCAACGACGGCAACATCTCCGCCCGCATGGCAGACGGCACCGTCTGGGTCACCCCGACGGGCGTCTCGAAGGGGTTTATGACGGAGGAAATGCTGGTGCGGCTCGACCCGGAGGGCAAGACCGTCGAGGGCACATGGAAGGTCTCAAGCGAGGCGGCGATGCACCTTGCCCTCTACCGCGAGAATCCCGACATCGGCGGCGTCGTCCACGCCCACCCCGCCGCCGCGACCGCCTATTCCACCCTCGGGCGGGATTTTGACCTTGCCATCTCCTTGGATGCCGCCCTGCAGGTGGGCAGAGTCCCCTGCGCCCCCTACGCCCCCACCGGCTCAAGGGAGCTTGCCGAGAGCGCCGCAAAATACTGCAATGAGGCATACGCCGCACTGTTGGAGCACCACGGCGCGGTGACCTGGGGCAGCGATGTCCTGCGGGCGCTCTACCGCATGGAGTGCTTGGAGCAGACCTTCACGGTCTACGCCAACATGCGCGCCTTCGGCGAAGTCCGCCTCCTGACGCGGGCGCAGTTAGAGGAATTAGCGCCGATCAAACAAAAATTCGGCATCCCCCTCGGAGGCAATATGAAAGCCAGAGAAGACCTCTGACGCTTCCCGCCCCCCCTTTCATTCAAAAAACCTCTTTTGTCAAACGGCAAAAGAGGTTCTTTTGGTGCGCCCGGCAGACGCATACTCGAACGGAGACAGGGGTGGCGATTCCTTATCTTACGATATATGTCGGAGGGGAAAAGAGCGGGTAGACCGTGAGGTCACCCGTTCTATTTTTGTTATCCGGCTTTCTGATGCACAACAAGGGACGCGTCCAAGGCTGCGACGATTTTATATAGCGTCGCGATGGTGGGCACGCTTTTCTTGCTTTCGATCCTCGCTACGACGGACTGTGTAAGACCGCAAGCGGCGGATAGCTCCTTCTGCGACCATCCCCTCGCTTTTCGGAGCGCAATCAGCTCATCAATGAGAGCGGCGCAGTTTTCAGGCAATTTCCGCACCTCCTGCCGTGACGCCGTTTTCGTAAAGGTACTCCGGCGCGATGTCGATATCTCCGTCAAGCCAAACGGTGACACCATAGTCGATATATACGCCGCGGAACACGGCTTCGTCCATCAGAGGCGCAAAGCAAGGCGATTGCAGCAGAGGCGTGCAGTCAACGATCTTCGTCTCGCCTGTGCTGAATCTGACCCAAAGCCGATGATCGGCGAGCGGGCGCACACCGCTGATCTTCAGCGGCGGTGTCTGCTCCCCGGCATAAGCGATTCCGTCCTTGATATACATTTGTTTCCCTCCCTTATCTCAACGGTTCGATCTTATCAAAGGGGATATTTCTGACGGCATTGTTCCAGGCCTGATACAGCTCATCTTCGTGGATCGTTGCCCACGCCTGCACAAGACGGAGCTGCTTTACGGGAATACTTCCCGCAAGAAGCTCGCCGTCTATGCCGACAGAGGCTTCGTATTCCGCGAAGTAAACATGAAAGTGCGGCTTGTGATGCTGACTGTCGTCACTGTAGAGCATCTTGATCACGATATTAAAAAATCTGCTTAACTCAGGCATTCCTATTCGCTCCTTTCATATGCTCAAAAATAGCACATTCGCTATCAAATGTCAATAGCGAATGTGCTATTTTTTCATAAAAACCTAAGGAAGCTCCGAAGCAATCCGCCGAGCGCCGCAGCGATTTCACAGCGTCAGCTATTTCACAACGCGAAGCGTTATTTCACAAATCCCCAAGGGATTTATTTCACTAAAAAAACACCCCGCAGGGTGTTTTTTTGGAGCAGGTGAGGGGAGTCGAACCCCCCTATTCAGCTTGGGAAGCTGATGTTCTACCGATGAACTACACCTGCGTGCCTATATAGTATAGCACGGCTTGCGGGAAAATGCAATCCCAATTTTTTGTCTTTCTTCGGCGGATTTTTTGTCTTTCTTTGGCGGATCAGATTGATTGCCGCGGGTTTTTGACAGTAAAAACCGTTCAAACACCCGTCAAAGCCTTGCGGCGTC